>CACYCZ010000128.1 GCA_902773055.1 uncultured Bacteroidales bacterium | reverse complement strand
CGTTTGCTATGTGATTCACGACCGTTCTTAGAACTACCTACACCTTTTTTATGTGCCATTTTACTAAGATTTTAAAGATTAAGCAACAATTGATTTAATAGTAACTTCTGAAAACTGTTGGCGATGACCGTTTTTCTTACGGGAGTCCTTACGGCGTTTCATCTTAAATACAATCACCTTGTCTCCTTTGACAAGTGGAGTATTTACTTCAGCTACTACTTTTGCGCCTTCAACAACGGGAGTACCTACTGTTATTGCGTCTCCGTTGGCGATAAGCAAAACTTTGTCAAACTCAATGGTCTGACCTGCTTCAGCATTTTGAATATGGTGAATGAAGATTTTTTTACCTTCTTCTACCTTAAATTGCTGACCATTAATAATTACGATTGCGTACATTTTGTTTTTGTAATTAATGTTTCCCCTCGGGGCGAGTTTCTTTTGAAACTTCTTTTAATGAGCCCTGGCGATAAAATCGGATGCAAAATTAGAACTTTTATTTCAAATATGCAAAAATATTTCCTACTATTTTTGTCGTACAGAGTATTTTATTTCGATAATGACCATAAAACATTTTCTGCCGAATTAATCATTTCTGCAGCATTGTTCTTGGCTGGGAAAATGTTTGGTCGGAAGGTTTCTATTGCCTTGTTTAGTTGTTCCAGTTTTGTTCCTTTTAATTCCTTTTTCAGAATTTGGATTTTTTCAAAATCTTGGATTCCCTGTACAAGTCTTTCCATTCTGATGCTGGATCCTCCGGGATATACCAGATAGCAATCACCTGAAGCCCATGTACGAAATCTACCGTCTTGGTTTGGTGATTTTACCCAACTATTATATGCCCAGCGGAGATATCCGTCATAACCTGCGGCCATAGCATGCCACCCCATTACTGCAGATTCAGCAGGAGGAGAAAAAGTAAAAGTATTTGGACGCTCCGGACCGCAGCATGTATAGAATGTTACCTTCTTTCCTGTCGCCTTGCGAGTATCCAAGACTTCCTTGCTTAATAATTTATGTTGATACGTAACACTTAAATCGTACATTTTGGGTTCCACTTCTGGGTAATAATCGGCAGCACCTTCAATGCGATAATCGGCATCGGCTTTATACACAACATCCCATGCAGCACGCAACATTTCCATTGGACGTTCATCCATAGCAATACATGTCTTCTTAAACCATCCTTTCTGCTTTAGGTGTGCAGCAAAATCCTTTAGGAACGGCAACAGGAAATCAACGTATTCTTGGGTACCAGGTTTCAACTTTAATTGCCGGGTACAGTTTGTTGCTTCATCAAAATACTCAAATGTCAGATGCCATGGCACAATAGTGTAACAGTCTATCTGTTGGTCAATACCAACCCCCATCATAAATTCTACCCATTTGTCAAATACAGTATAATTGTATTTCCACAGCCCGTTTAATTGTTTTGTTTTGCCAATCATGCTTTCAAAGGGATCTTCTGTTTGGCTGTTCCACGGATGTTGGATGATGGAAGTTGTAATTACCTTTTGTCCGGCATCAGCTAACAATTTCATTAATGGACGCATATAGTTAAAGTGGGCTTCACTCCATAGTGGTACATTATAATAGCGAGCTACTGCATACGGATTTTGCCACAAGTCTAAATGGAAACTCCAGTCTTTAGGAGCTGGCAGAACGTGCTTGTTGACTTCTACTGTAAAAGGTATTGATATCCTTTTTCCGTCGCAGTCAGCAGTCAAAAGTGAAGAGTATTTCCCAGGGACAGCACTCTGTGGTATATGGATATCCAGCCATACAGGACGGAGATTACGGGCGCTTACAGACATTTCCGTTTTTGGAGAGAGTCTGTCGGCTACAAGACAAGAATCAAATTTTTCATGATTTTGGTGTCTTTGATCAACCTTACCTTCTTTATTTCTGAAGGCATCCCCCAAAGAGTAGCATACAAAATATTTTTTTATGGCAGACGCAGGAATCGTGTTTTTGCCACATTTCAAGTCAGCGACTTCAACCTTAAATTTTTTCACATCTTCAGGAGCCAGCAGAACAGCCTGCGCTCCGACACGTTCGCCCCGCCATGCGCGCAACTGCAGTTTTGTATTTAGGCTTGGAACAGCATTGAGCTGATACCGTTCATCAATACTACCCCATCCGAATGTAACAGTTTTGACTGCATCCCATATATGTGCCGGGGCTGGATGCGGGTCACTTAATTCATACTCTCTGTCTTGTGCATTAGCGGTTAGACATAATAACCCTACAAGGGATAACAAAAGTTTATTCATAATTTTCAAATTAAAAATGCTGGTGCAAATATAATATTTTTATGCTAAAAAACATATTGTGGAGGCATATAAGTGAATTTATGCTTACTTTTGCATAAAATTAAATAGAAAACATATATATCATATGAAAACAATATCTTTACTGGTTATATCAGTATTATTCGTGCTAACATTAACTGTTAAGGCGCAAAATGTGCAACTTCATTATGACTTTGGAAGGAATATTTATTCTAATGAAGAGTCTGGTCGTCAAAAAATCACAGCTACTTTGGAACAATTTAAGGCAGATAAATGGGGTTCGTGGTTTTATTTTGTTGATATTGATTTCAGCAGAAAATTCACTGAAGGGGCCTATGCTGAGATTTCTCGTGAATTGAATATCGGCAAACATGGATTTGCCGGACATGTTGAGTATAATGGTGGATTAAACCGTTTTGGTAGTTTTCAGCAAGCTGCTCTTATTGGTGGTGCATGGAATGGTCATGATGCAGACTTCACCAAGACATACTCCGTTCAGTTGATGTATAAACATTATTTTAAGAGTTATGATAATACCAGGGCTTATTCCAGTGCTCAGTTGACAGGTGTATGGAGTACGACATTTGCTCATCGAACTCTGACATTCTCAGGATTCATAGATTTTTGGAGAGGCGAGAATGCACAAGGACATGGTCAATTGGTTATCCTGGGCGAGCCACAGTTGTGGTACAATGCCACAGAACATTTCTCTATAGGTACAGAGGTTGAATTCAGCGATAACTTTATTTACAATACATATAACGGTAAGAGCTTCTTCATCAATCCGACTTTTGCGCTTAAATGGAAGTTCTGATTTTAAAAAATCCAATGTTAAAAAAAATATTTGGCTTTGATTCCGGCTTCAATAGTGTCAAGGTTGAGATTGTTGCAGGATTGACAACATTTTTAACAATGGCATACATTCTTGCCGTTAATCCTGATGTTTTTAAGGCCTTGGCAGATCAAGGTATGGATAATGGTGCAGTCTTTACAGCTACAGCTATTGCTGCAACTGTGGGTACATTGATAATGGCAATATATGCTAAAAAGCCTTTTGGACTTGCACCGGGAATGGGGCTTAACACTTTCTTTGTCTATACGGTTTGTCTCAACATGGGTTATTCATGGCAATTTGCTTTGACCGCAATATTCCTTGAAGGTATTATATTTATTATTCTAACGCTTACCAAAGTCCGGACAATGATTGTTGAAGCCATTCCTGACACATTGAAAAAAGCAATTAGCTGTGGCATCGGTTTATATATTGCGTTCATAGGTTTGCGGAATACTGGTATTATTGTCTCTAATCCTGCGACATCAGTCGGGTTGGGCGATTTTACCGATTCTTCTGTTTTATTGGCTATTTTCGGTATCTTGCTGACAAGTGCTCTGATTATATTCAAGATTAAAGGTTCTATGCTTGTTGCAATATTGATAACAAGTCTTGTTGGTATTCCTTTGGGAATAACTCACTTGACCGGGGTAATGTCTACACCACCTTCAATTGAGCCAATTTTCTTCCAGTTTGAACTTGGCAAAATCTTCTCTTGGGATATGCTTGCTATAGTCTGTACATTTCTGTTTATTGACATGTTTGATACAATCGGAACTATTGTCGGTGTGTCACTGAAAACTAAAATGGTTGACAAGGACGGTAAAGTGGACAAGATAGACCAAATATTCATGGCTGACGCCGTCGCTACTACCGTTGGAGCCTGTGTCGGATCGTCTACAACATCAACATACATAGAAAGTGCTGCGGGTGTAGAAGCAGGCGGACGTACGGGCTTGACAGCATTTACAATTGCAGTTTGTTTTGCATTATCATTGTTCTTTGCGCCATTGTTCTTGAGCATACCAACTGCCGCTACAGGTCCAATCTTAGTCATTGTTGGTATTATGATGATTGATCAAATCCGTGATATTGATTTCGCTGACTATTCTGAAGGTATACCTGCATTTATCACAATGTTATTCATGCCTTTGGCCTACAGTATATCTGACGGTATTATGTTGGGTACAATTTTCTATGTTGTCCTGAATCTTATCACGAAAAACGGGAAAAAAGTTAATTTATTCCTTGCTGTACTGGCTATTTTATTTTTAATACACTACATAAGCAATATTCTGTTGATAAAATAGTGTTTCATTCTTTAAGAAAAAGAGGAATTGCATTTTTGTAGCAATTCCTCTTTTTCTTAAAATGTAATTTCTACACTTACCGGTAAGTGGTCCGAAATGTATTTTTCATTTTTAAGTTGCTCGTCAATAATTTTATACGATTTTACTTTTAGCCCATCGCTAACAAAGATGTGGTCTATGCAACGATTTGGGATAAAATTCTTTCTGAAACCATGATAACTGCCTTGGGGGCCAACGGGCTTCTTGACCAGACTGCGTGAATTTTTATAGATACCATTATCCAGCAAATACTTTATACTTGGATTTTCAACCACACCGTTCAAGTCGCCTGTACATATAACCGGAGCATCCTTTATTATTTCTTGGGTTTTCTTCATAACTATTTTGGCAGCCTCCATTCTGGCATTTTCCTTGTCTGCGTCAACATAAAAGTGAGAGTTAAGCATGTAGAAAACCTTTCCTGAAATTTTGTCTTTGAATTTGGCCCATGTACACATGCGAGGATATTTCATTCCCCATGAGAATGAGCCTGGGGTATTTGGTGTTTCAGAAAACCATATATTCCCTTCTTCAAGCACCTCCAACCTGTCCTTTCTATAAAAAATTGCTTCATTCTCGCTCTTGTCGCCTTCGCGTGTTCCTTTGCTCAGACTGCCTCCAACCCAGCCGTAGCCTGTCTGGGCAATCAGTTCGCGTACCTGAAATGTCTGTAGTTCCTGTGTGCCGACGACGTCTGGTTTGTATTTTGCAAAGAATTCAACAGCATTTGGTAAGCGGTTTGCCCATTGGCGTTCAGGCTGGGATGGTTTGACATGCTCAAACAGCATGTTGAAGCTCATGACATTCAGTTTACATTTTTTCGAGTAGATGTTGCCTGGCATGCCAAGCATGAACAAGATGACAAGTAGATTTAACAGGTGTTTCATGTCGTAAAAAGCATTACAGGGCATCCAGGGCAAAGATATGGGCTTGGGGGGCTCCCCATGTTGACGTTACTATGATACGCAGGGCATCGGCCTTAACAGTATTGAATGCAACCTTGCGTAGTCGCAGGTAATTTTCTGATTCTGTATAGACTGTCTGCCATTTCCCTCCTACCCTGGCTTCAATTTTGAAGGCCTTAGCCATCATCTTCGGGAATTCGGCCAATTCGGTCGTTGCCTCGAGTTTGCGCATTCTCTTGCTTCTTGTTTTTAGATCGGAATCAAAAATAATTCGTGCACCATTCAGTTCTACAGGTTTTTTCCATGTATAAACAATGGATTCCTCATTAGGTTTTACCCAAATGCCGTTATCCTCATTTTCCCATCTGCGATCAATGCCGTTGCGCAATACCTTCAGTGAATCGGCAATTTGGGCAGACTGGGTCAAGGCTGAGGGCTGACGCCAGCGATGTGGCAACAGTATGTCGTCATCCTCAAGTGTTGCCTGCAGTGTCCTGATATGGTTTTTGCGCAATTGGGCTGGTGTAATATTCTTTTCCAAGGCTATCGAGGCCGCTGTACCTGCAGCTTGCCCCAGCAGGGCGCAGGTGGCCATTACCCGGGTTGAAGAGAACGCCATGTGGGATGTTGAGATATCACGTCCTGCAAACATCAGGTTGGGTACATTGACAGAATACAGACAGTCAAACGGAATGCCGTAAAGCTTTGGAGCAACAAATTCAACAGATATGATACCTTTTTTATGGAATGCTTCCGGGTCATGGTTGTCCAGCGTCCAACCACCATAGGCCACAACATCGTCAAAATGTCCCCCACTCGTTACGTCATCTTGGGTAAGAATATGTGGACCGACATATCTTACATTCTCACGCTTGCCAGGCAGAGAACCTATCCAGTCCAGATCATAGTTCTTGCAGCGCCCGTCAGGATGGTTTTTCATATATTCCCATACGCCGTAGGCAATACGTTTGAGTTCGTACTGAATGTCATTGGCATCAAAGATGGTGTTAATGTTTCCTCCAAACTCTATCCACCAGAAATTATTGTTTTTGGGGAACGGCCATTTGTAATTGAATTTTACTCCGGGTATTGTACTTTTCGCATTGGAATAATTGAAATCGTTCTCAGTAAAATGGTAAGCCCATTCAGGTGCCTTGAACGGATGGTCTTCATTGGTCTTGCGCAGTTGCAGCAATATGGAATTACCCATCGTCTTGGCGTCAGCATTCGTAATGTCAACGTAGCTTTCATTAAATTCAGTCTTGGTTTCACGTCCCCAACGATACTTGGCACCTGACAGACGGAGTATGCCGTCGCCTGTACAGTCTATGAACATTTTTCCTCTGATGGTGTATTTCGTATAGGCATTTGAATTCCAACATTTCACAGCTGCAATGTTCTCACCATTCATTTCAACATCCTGGACAGAGGTGTTAAGCAACAGTTTTATATTCTTTTCGGATATCACTGTCGAGTATATGACATCGTCCCAAAGTGTATAGCGTTGCAATGGATTATAGTAGAAGTTGCGGAGCTGCATTTCTTCCAGTATACCGGTTTCCTGGCTGTCATCGTTCTTGACTCCCACGATACCCATACGCATTTCGCTTGAGGCGTTTCCGCCAAGTACTGGACGGTCTTGTACCAGAATGACCTTGGTGCCATGACGGGCTGCAGACACAGCGGCACATACACCAGACAGACCACCGCCACAAACTACCAAGTCTGCTTCCATTTCCTTATTGTTGATTACAGAAGAGTTGCTTTCTGTAATCATTTGCGCATTGAGATTAAGCGTAGTAATGATTGTTGATACAATCAGAAAAAACTTTTTCATTATAACTGTCTTTTTATGTTTCAGAATTAATATTTCCAAAGTTATGAAAAAACTTCCATATAATCATAAGGTATATATTATTGATTTCAGAAAAAATGTATGGGGTTAAGTATCTTGAAGAAAATGGTTGCCGATATTTACTTTTTCAACAATCAAGGAACGTGGCGACTGGCAAGCCCCGATGTTCTTTGCCATGTCTGCATATATCTACCGCATTGACGAGGGTTTGCAGTTCTGCATCAAAGCCATTCAGGACTTTGCCT
>CACYCZ010000127.1 GCA_902773055.1 uncultured Bacteroidales bacterium | reverse complement strand
GCGGCCTTTGCCTCATCCGGAGCCAGTCTCATACCGAGACCGCAGTTTTCGCCGGCACCGAAAATCTCCAGATTATTAAATGTCGAACCTGTCAAGGTATTGTCTATAAGGACATAGCTTCGGTCCTGCATGACATCCCTGTCTGTTTCGCTCTTGACAGTAGTACCTTCTATCTCGCTGGCGTGTCCCTGTCCGGCACCAAAGATTCTTTTCAGCTGATTATCCAGATTGTTGGAATTCTCCGGCTTAAAGTAGACAAAGGCGTTGCCCATTCTCGGCTTTGTAAATCCTTCCTTCGGGTTGCCGTCATCCTCTGTGTACTTGCTGAATATGCGGTCAGTATAGTCATAGTCACCATAACAGCCACCGAAGATATTTTCAACGTGTCCTTTCCTATATTCTATATAGGCTGCAGCCTTCACGACATCAGGTACTTCCTGACTATTGGGGTTATATATCTGATTGGCTGATATGATATCTGCTCTTACCTTATCCTTGAAGGTGCCTTCACCCAGAATCTTTCCGCCGAGGTCATTACCTCCGTATATATGGTCGCGCACATAGGGGAAGCCATTTACACCCACATACGTCTCTGTATGGCCGTAGATATCAGCATTACAACTTCCGGCAAAGGAGTTGAATATACGTCCGTTGTCCAGATGAAGGATTGTATTGCCCAGCACGGGGCCTTCAAATCCGCCGCCGTAGAGGAATTCTGCTTCGGCGACATCATTATTAGCCGCACCAGCTATGTCGTCCTCGTTACGCAGATTGACATACGTGCTATAGCGGGCATCATAGACATATTCGCCAGAACTGTTCTTCCGGCCGATAGCCCCTTCTTCACCACCGCCGAAAATCTGGAAGGTGTAGCCTTTGGTCAGATTGACAGTCGCGCTGCCCCATACCTCGGAGCCTTTACCGTAACCGCCACCAAACACGTTCAAGGCTGAACCGAGAACGTCCATACCTTGCTCATCGAGGATAACACCTGAATTTCTTGTCTTGATGGTATATTTTTCGTTGTCATAGAGTTTGTCGCCTGTTTTTTCCACAACGTCAAACACCATGTTCTTGTCAATGATGGACGCATTCAGGTCAATAACGACATTTCCGTTGATATGACCGCTGATGTAGCAACCGCCGTAGATGTTACCGTGTGTCAGTCGGCGGTCCAAATCAGTAGCATCTGCTTCTTTTCCTGCAGCAGGAATGACTTCACCGGCCGGTACATTTTCTATAGGAGCTTTCGTTGCCACACTGATGAGGTTCCATTCAAGATCTGTATTGGTACTGTTCCAGCGTTTAGGCTGAATCTTGATACCGCGATGGGTTTCCTTACCACTCAGGATCAGGTGAATCCTGTCCTTGATCGTCGTGCCGTCGGCCTCAGTATAGCTGGCACGCTCGTCAGCGGAACCCAATATACCACCCTCGTAGTTTACATTGTAGTCTGACTCCGATACATTGGCATTGTTGCAGCCGCCTACAAATTTGTCATAGATGATGACATCCTTGTCAAATTCTATCACATTGGTTCCGGCATAATTCATACTGCTGACATTACCGCCACAGAAGAAGGAGCCAATCTTCGTAGAATAATTCACATAGTCGGCATCGAAAGTGATTTTGGGGAAGATTGCCGAAGCGGTTCCTTCCATATAATCGGCAAAAAGTGTGGAAGAATTAGCATCGCTCTTGAAATTCAGAGAACTGAAATCAACACTCTCCTTGTCGTCGTTGATTACATTGCCGAAATATCTTGCCAAAACACCACTAGCCGTTTTTTCAACCATCTTTTCTCCGTTACATCCCATAAAGACATTGTCCATCGTAACATAAGAACCGATTTTCAGTTCCGATGTAGCCTCACCCGAACGGGTGTTGCGCAAGGTCGTACTATTACCACCGCAATAGACTGCCCCATGGATAATGAGGGGTTTGGTTTCTGTTCCCTTGATATAGAGTGATACGGATTCCGTATTGGGTCGGTTGTCATTGAGGGCTTCTACAGATTCCTGCTGCGTGAAGGCAGAACCGGCTGCCCGTCCTTTATAGGCATTGACATCATAATAGAAATCACCCCAGATAACATCATTTTTCAAACTGGCGTTATCGGTATAGGCATACGAGCCGTTACCTCCACCGTAGATATTACCACTGACTGAAGTAAAGATGCTGACAGAGGCGCCGTAATATACATTTCCTGAAATATCGTTACCTCCATAGACATTCCCAATATTTCCGCCGTTGATCAGCACGCGCGCCGGCAAACCGGGCTTAAAGATACCTGTATAGCCAGCCGGCACAGTAATCGCTGATGCTGAGGCAAGACTGCTGCCCGCCATAGGCATGACGTTGGCCCTGCGACAACCACCATAGACATTATTTGCACTGATTTGTGAGCCTTCCTTTATCTCAAGCAGCAGACCGTTGGAATTCGTCATGTCTCCCTGATTACCGCCGCTATATAGATTATGTATAGAACCCTTTGCCAGGTTCCAGATCGGCTGGATACTCATTTTTTCCTTGTTGTTACCGCCGAATATGCGGATAAACTGCTTGTCGTTATTGAACGTGGAGAGGTTGATGCCCATTTCCAACAGACGCTGGTCAGTGGTATTGATGTTCTCCATGTTCAGATCTTCAATACGGGTATAACCGCCTACGTTCAGATGTTCTGTGCTTGTGGTTACGTCGCTTGAATTATTGATGCTGATGACAGCTGCATTCTGCACCGTAGCAGCGTTACCGCCGGCATAGACATAGCCATAGGTTCCGCCGTTGACCTGCATGTAGGTTCTCGGCACTTCAGGCTTGATGAAAGCCGTCGCTCTTGTAGCTATGGCATCGCCGCCGTTGAGGGGCTTCACTTCATACTTGCCTTCAGCGTTGGTTTCGGTAGGATACTGGTAGTCGCCGTTACCGCCACCATACATCTGACCTATATAAATATGCTTTCCTGCCACTTCTTTGGTCGTCAGGATGTAGGCATTCCATTCTTTCGTCACGATGTTTTTCCCGTCGGCGTTCACCTCAGGTTCAAAGCGGAGCGGGTCGCTGTCGGTCAGGTTAGCACCTATCGTTCCAGAGATATCGTTACCACCATAGACATAATTGATGGTCATATCGTGGAGCTGGTTAGCACCGTCTATATTGACAAATGTAGACTTACCGATATCGGCCATACGTGCACCGCCGAAGACGCCGCCGTGAATGTCGCCGCCCTGTATGGTCACTGTGGTCTGTCCGTCCAAATCGCCCAGATTACCTCCTCCGTAGATATTACCACCCTCGACATCGTCCCTGCCACCGATGGTAGCGCTCTTGACGATGACGGTAGCATCGCCTTCCACTTTACCTTGCTCACCGCCACCGTAGACGTTGCCGCCGATGGTGATGACCGGCGTTTCGCCGGCAGACTCAGTCTTGACACTGTCGCTGCGTGTACTGTCAGCGGCTGCTCCCTGGGCACGGAGCTGCATCGCTGAGATAGATATCAACAGCATTGCCAGCAAGTATTTCAACTTGCGGGCTACGGATGGGTAATATAGATTTGGTAATATATGCATAATATCTTTAAATCAATGTTTTTATCGTTGGATTATCTAATTCAGGCTCTGACAACTGATACAGATATGTCGGTACGACCTGCATCTTGATGACAGTGGAACGTCCGCGGCCTACCGACAGACTGCTGATAGCAATCTTGTTGGCTGCATGACAGTTTTCACGCACCAGGTTGCCTTTCTTGTCATAGACGTCATAGGTTGACGTCACCTCAAAGGTCAGTTCGGCTGAGGATACGGGAGTGAAATAGCCGGGCACCTTGGTTATCGTTACGGGGTCCAAGGTCTTGTAGTCTGCTTCTTCACCGCTCATCAGGGGAGTTTTCTCTGTGCTGCTTGTCTTTGGAGTAAAGGTAATCGACTCTATCGGATTGGCTCCCGTGTTGTTGGCACGCAGTTTCACCGTAGCATCGATTTTACCGTTCAGGTCTTCGTCGTCCGCCTTTACCTCGACCTGCTTGAGCTTGATGGTGCGCAGGCCGTTATAGGTGGCATCTACGGTAAACTCAAAGTCCAGTTTGGCATAGAGGTGGTCCACGAGCAGATACATATAGTTGTCCTCGGCCTTGCCTGCATAGGCAAACTTGCCGGGCTGGATATTGATGCTGGCATCGGTGATGTCCACATTGTTGTCATCGCCGAGAGCACCGACTATCATGCAGACGTCGGCTGTCGTGAGGGCAGCCATGTTGGTAAACTGCACCGTAGCTCCTTCGCTGAAACCGCTGAATCCCTCCGATGTCACGGTGGCTGTAGCCACTCCGGCGGGCATGAAGCCGTAGACATAATAGTCCTCGCCGTCCCTGACACCGACATTTGACGTCCACTCGTTGCCTTCCTTGTAGCGGAACTCGCCCGTCTTGGAGACAGAGCCGGAGCCCTGCGTCATGTATACGGCTATGCGCGAATTGGCATCATCGGGAGTATCATACAACACATTATAGGCAACATAGCCGGCGGGCAGGGTCTTCACCACAGGGGTTTGTTCCAACGCGCCCACAGAGCGGAGCTTCACGGGATAGGTCGGCACGGTAGCCTCGTCATCCTTACAACCCGTCAGGCTCAATGCCATAAGCATCAGCAGTGTAGTCTGTAGCAGTATTTTGTATGATATCTTATTCATGGCGTTCATTTTCTTTTTACCAGTTATACACGGGATGTTCGATAGGGTCTCCCGAAATCCAGTTTGTGATACCCACGCCGACGAGGTCAATAAACTGCAATCCGAGGTCTGTTATCTTGAATATATAGGTATACTCATAGTTGGGCAGCCACGTCATATACTGTGCCGGCACAGTGGCGGTCTTTTCGATCCCGTTCAGGTTGAGGGTCATGATGTATGCGCTCTGAGTTGCTTTCGGCAATACGGTGTACCATTTCTCCAGCTCCGTGGCATAGGTCAGTGTGGACACCTCATACGGTTCAGTGAATGCCGTCAGGGCTGACGATGCATCCACGCTGTTTATGGTCATCGTCTCTGCCGTTGCCGTACCTGTCAGCGGATAGTTTACCGTCACATTGCCCTTGATGCCTATCTTGCTGGCATCGGCTGGAGCAAGGCTGATATCCGATAATACCGCCTGTGCGGGGTTGACGTCGTCGGCATAGGTGAAGATGAAGCGCACCCTGGAGAAGGGTTTCTTGAACTGCATCTGCACCAAGCCTCCATAGCGTGCTTTGTCGCTGGCGAACCAGAGGGCGGAATAATAGGGTACGGTGGCTATCTTTTCTGCCGTCGTGGCATCGGCAGCCATACTGATGTTCAAGGCCGACGCCGTAGATGTAACCGTCACTGCAGCATTGGCGGGTGCTATACCTGCGAAGCGGTAGGCCTTAGCAGTATAGTCCCAGTATTTGATGGTCTGTCCGCCGCCCACATACTCCCAGTCGGCAACATTCGTCGTCGTGCTTCCGGCTGAAGCTGCAGTGTAGGACACCTGATATCCCTCTATTACGGTCATCAGGTCGCCGTAGCTGCCGGCAGTTTCACTCAGGTTCTTGTAGCTCCACACCTTGAAGTTGGTGGCGTAGCTTTCCAGACCGGCCGATTTCTGTATTGCGGTTACCGGCTGCATAGAACTGCCGAAAGAGATAGACTTGAGCGTTTCCTCCCCTCCGTCACCGTCGGGAGAGCAGGAAGATGCCAACAGGCAACAACCCGTTGTCACTATCAGCATCATGATGGATTTCAGTCTATATCTATGTTCTTTCAACATTATTACTTTATTAGTTAACTCTAAGCCCTATTCACGTCTTTTACTATTCAGGGCATTATTCTTTCTCTCTTTGTAGCTCGTCGGGGAGTCGAACCCCGACGAGCCTATAATTTAAGGACTATTATTTTACCTTAATTACTTTAACATCATAAACACCTGGAGTTCCAGCAGCTGTTTGAATATAAAGATTTGCCTTAAGATCTCCAAAATTGGAAGCTGTAACACTTGTTGCAACATAATATACATCCTCAGGAGTCTTCATATAATATGTTGTTTCTGCATCAAATGTACCAGAACCAACTGCGGTATATGCAGGAGCTACATATTTTGCTGTAGTATATACATATACATAAGTACCTGCGGCACTCGGAGTAAACTTCACTGCACCCCTTTCACCGAAATCAAGATTTTCACCATTAGTAGCAGAAGGAACTTCTTGCACAAGTGTAGCAGCAGGAGTAACAGCAGTCAGGGTAATACCATTATTAGCACCTGTCAAATTAGCCTTAACAGAAGCCTCAGAAATAGCATCACCAGTCGTAGTTGCAACATAAACCTGAGCATTAGTAGCAAGATCTCCTATAGCAGCCGGAGCAATCACTGCATTAGTAGCAACATTTGTATTAACTACATAAATGTCTGTACCATTCTTATACTCGTTGTCTACAGTAACGTCTGAACCCTTAGAATAAGTTGTCACAGCGTTTGTAGCAACTGTAGTAACTGTTTCCTGATTAGCATCTGTAGCTGTCACAGCGATAGCATCGAAGGTGATTGGGAACAAACCTTCAGGATCTGTACCAGGAGTACCTGTAGAACCATTGGTATTATTAGAAATCTTGAAGATGTAAGTGTAAGCATAATTTGCCTTCCACTTTACATATTGAAAAGGAACTACGGCACGTGCATTTTTAACATGTATGACTTCGCCAGAATTATCTTCAGAAGTCAATGTGTAGTCAACTTTTACAAGCATCGGGTTTGTGTTGCCCTCAAATGGGCTGACAACAGTGTATTCACCGCCAGTCTTGTCCCATGTCGGAGTGGCAGATGTTGTTGCCAATTCTGTTGCATCAGTGATTTTGTCACCAAGCGTCAATGTATACAGAGAAGTACTAGCACCATTTGTTACTTTAACATGGTTTTCAATGCTTGCATCTGTATTATCATAATATGTTACAGTCAATTCCTGATCAGCAGCTTGGCTGACATTCTGAAGAGAAGCCTTGAAATTTGTAGTACTTTCAGTATCCATTGCATCAAATGTTGTAACAGCAGCTGAAGCATCAGTATCAAAATAGAACTTATCTATTTTAACCTTATAGCCAGGAACTGTTTCATAGAAACCTGCGCGAACCTTTGCACCAAGGTTACGGAATGTCAGTATAACAGGTTTACCATAATTAGCCTTTGCAACAGGAGTACGGTCAGCATAATACAAACCGCTTAAATCAGCATTTGCTTTTACGTTTACAGTATAACCTTTACCATAAACAGTTTTAGGAGTAGCTGCGTCTTCTGTCACCTTAGTAATAGTGACTTTATCGCCATCCAACAAAGTTTTGCCGGCAAAAGCATAGAATGTATAGCCATTAGCAGCACTGTAGTCCCAATACTTAATGGTTTGAACATCCGTTGCAGGTGAAACCTTAGCGTCAGCATAAGGAGTCTTACCAACATAATCCCAATCAGAAGAGTTTGAAGCAACTGTACCAGCAGTAGCTGAAGCATATTCTACAACGTAATTCTTGAATACAACTGCATCATTTGTAGCTGTTCCATCTTCAGCAGATGCGTGCTTTGTTCCGTAAACAACAAACTGGTTTCCCAAAGTAGTTGCTGCAGTATTACCTACCTGAGTGGCCTTTTGGAGATTCGGCATTGCCGTAGCAAATGAAATTGCGCCTGTACCCCCTACTTGAGTTTCTTCGACGTTATCACCAAGATAAGCATCGTTCGAGCAGCTTGCCAATGCTAAGGCAGAAACTGCGATTAAAAAGTACTTTTTCATTTTCTTTAAACGTTTAAACATTATTAATAATTTCTTTTCTTGTCTCATCAAGTCGTCAAGACTTTTTTCAATCATCGTTTTAGTATAAGTTGGACATTATTTATTGAACCTTTATCACCTTGACAGAATATTGGATATTACTGTTGGTGTATCGCTTATAGTAAGATGTACCAGCTGCGGCTACGGCACCTGCACCACAAGGAGCATAGGTGTCTACACCTGTCATTGTGTAGAGACCGCTGACATCGTCGCCGGCGGATACGGCTACATTAGTATATATATAGGTATCGGCATCGTCGTTCACTTCATATACGTATGCATAGGTCTTGTGTTCTGCTGCCGTGAAGGAGCGCTTGCTGCCGTCGCCTGTGGTTGAAACCTCATCAAGCTTGATACCGTTGCGACCTGTCACGCTGGTACCGCTGGTGGTCTCCACGATATTGAGGGCATCAACTATTGTGGCCTCGCTCACTGCTGTCAAAGCGTGGGTAGCGTCAATGAGGTAGAGCTTACCCTTGGTGTTCATATCGTTCTTGCCTGATACGGTGATGTCGATATTACCGGCCTTGTACTCATTGGTTGTTGTGACAACGACACCATCCTGATAAGTCGTGATGCTCGGAGTAGCAACAGTGGTGATAGTCTCCTGATTGCCGTTTTCATCGGCAGAAATCACTACAGCATCAAAGGTAATAGGATAGAGTGACGGTTTGGTAGGATCGGGATCGTCCGGATCTGTCGGTACATCGGGAACTGAAGGATCGTCGGGATCGTCCGGATCAATCGGTGTACCCGGGTCACTCGGCTCTGTCGGATCCGGAATATTAGGATCGGTTGTACCGTTTACCTTGTCGGTAATCTTGAACAGATAGGTGTAGCTGTAGTTGGGCTTCCACTTGGTGTAGGCAGCGGGTACTACGGCGCTGGCCTGACGAACTTCGATGGTAGAGCCTGAACCGTCGGTAGCTACGAGCGTGAAGTCAACGCTGAGATACATCGGGGTAGCGTTGGCCTCGCAAGGCAGTATGGGACGGTAGTAGGATTCTGTACCTGCAACACCGTCGATGGTATATGTACCCTTACCGTAGGTGGCAGTAGTAGAAGATGTACCGAGGAATATTTTTTCTTCTGTAGCGGTAGGAACACCGTTGGCATCGATGTAAGGCTTTGAAGCATCGCCTGATGTGCTGGCGGCTGAAGTGTAGTCCATTGTACCGAACTGCATGTAGCGCTGTATGTTGCCTGCTGCAGGAGCCGGGAATGATACCTGAGCCTTGTCGTCAGCACTGTTGTAGGTTACGGTATAGGTGCCTTCCTTGGGGAAGTTGCAGCCCAGACCTACAGTAGTGCTGCCGGTAGCCGCAGTAGTATAGTGGAACTTCACATCCTTTACGGCATAGCCGGGGATTGTTTCATAGATACCTACGCGCATACGTGAGGTGAGACGGCGGAACTGGAGCTGTACGGTCTTGTTGTAGTTGGCCGGCTCTACGGTAACGCGGTCAGACACATAGAGGTCGCCGGCTTTGGTAGCGTCAACAGCTACAGAGAATCCGTTCTGGTCAGTAATCATTTCGCCAGAGCCCAGACCGGAAACAGCAACGAACTGGTATTTCTTCTGAGCCAAATCCCAGTACTTGATGTTCTGGACAGCGTTCTTGAGGCTGGTGTTACCTACATACTCCCAGTCGTCAGTGTTAGACTCTGTCGTACCGCCGGTATTGGCAGCGAAAGTCACCTGGTAGTTATCAAACACCGGTGCATAAGCAGTGCCGTCTGCGGTGTTGGCACCGTAAACGACAAACTTGTTGTTCAACAGTTTGGCAGCATCGGCACCAGTAGCAGTTGCTTTCTGCAACATGCTGGATGTGCTGCTAAACTGAATGGGCAAACTCTTTACAGGTGTTTCCTGCACGGCCTCCTCACCGAGGAAAGCGTCACTGGAACAACTTGCCATCATGCCGATGCAAGCTGCGAGGAACAAAATTTTCTTCATTGTGTTAATTGAGCTTTTTATGTTAATATTATTTTTCATTTTCTTCATTCATTTCATATATTATATCGTTTTACATTACATTTCAATTTCGTGGAAAACAGAATCCCAGTCGGCTATAACGGCATTAAATGCTGAACCACCTGAGCGCGATGGGATAGGCACAGTGTCCATATCGAGCACCACGGTGATGACGCCGCCCTTGTAACGGTTGCGCACCTGGTCGCTGACATCAAATATCAGGGTGGAGTCCATACCGTTATTAAATGTTACGGGTATACCGAGATAATGAGGATGGTTGTCGGTGAACTGATCCGTACTGGTAATCTTGTTGGGATTGATACCCGGAATACCGAAAGTAATACATTTTCCGCCGATGACATCGACACGTTCTCCCTTGTCGAAGGTAAAGAACCTGCCGGTAGACGTAAATACCGTATCGGCTGTCACGAGACGGTTGGGTTTGTAGCGACATTCATAGTGCACGGTGATATCCTGATCGCCAGACACACAGGTATTAAGGTTGCACGACAGTGCCATACCCGAGAGGTCGGCCGTACCGAGCGCACCGTCGATACGTCCATGATTGTTACGCAGTACAAGTTGCGTGAGGTAGATATATGTCACGGGCACGAGCATCATGTCCACATATTTATAATAGATACCCGTTTCGGGATCGAAGGCATCGTAATCGTCATAGTTGTCACTGATATAGATACCCTTCTTGTAGGCCGAGAAGAGGTTCTCGGGCTGGTTGAATGCCCTTGGGTATTTGGTCGAGCGACTCAGGGCCGATGCCGAGGCCTCAGAGGTAGAGGCCGTAACATAGTCGAGCGATGTCTGCTCATCGATACGCAGGAACTGGCCGCCGTCGATGGTCTGCACTTCATTCCATACCAGGAAGTCATAATAGAAGAACTCGTAGCTGGCCGTAAAGGAGTTACCCCTCACCTGATTCTTGAGAACGGTAGTATGGGGCGCATTGGGGTTCTTGCCCAGATAGTAGCGGCGGATGTTGAACACTTCGGGACGAGTGTAACCGATTTCATCGCCAAATACGGTACTGTCCACCAAATCCCAGCCATAGAACCATTGTGCCTGCCAGTCGATGCCGATATAATAATCCCAGTATACTGACAACGCCAGCTCAACGAGAGGCAGTTCCAGCTCAATATGGTTATCACGATGCAGATGGAGTGCCGGTTCGCGCTCGCAACTGCTGACCGCCATGCTTGCTGCAAGAATTCCAACAACAAAGACGGAGCCAAGAGGAGCCACGCGGCGACCACGGACTGCATCTGCCATTGATTTCCAGGCTATATCACAATATGCCCTCCATCGCTTGATTGTTTGTACTATCTGTTGTATTACCATTTTGCAGAACTTCCTTTCTTGGTTTTAAAAGTTTCCTGACGACGGCTCTTCAGGGTTGTCTTTTTCCTAAACTTGAACATGCCGCTGCGATCGGGCTGTCCCTTTGCATCGCTCTTGCGGTAGAAGAGGTCGTAGGTCAGCGTCAGCCCCACGCGCGTAGGACCGAAATAGACGGTCTGATACTGGCGCTTCCTGAACAGGTCGGCCGAGCCTTTCCATTTGTAGTAATAGAGGCCGTCGACGGTGTTCTCCACAGGGCATCCATACTGATAGGGGTCATACTTGGTGAGGAACCCTCCAAACTGTGCCCCCAGTTCGAGCGACCAGCGGCTGGTGCGGCCCAGCTGCCATACATAGCCTATTCCCAGACCTGCGCCGGCACCTTCGCCCTGCCAGCCTTTCTTGTCGGTGAAACCGATGCCATAGAGGAAGGCGTGCGCATAGGCTTGCAGGTAAAGACCCTTGAAGGCCTTGCCGGGACCATAGACCCCATTGGCTCCGTAAGGAGCATCGCCACTCTTGAAGTAGCGCCTGGCCTCCAGCTGGTAGTTGCGTATCTGGAAATACTTGTGGTTGGTCGTATTGCCCTGCCACCACGGACAGTCAAAGCTGGCTCCGAAGGTATAGTGGCCGTGCATCGGATAGTATTCCACAGCCACATTGGGCACCGGAGCCCAACCATATTGGCTCAGATAGAGACCATAGAGTGCAAGATTGGTCTTGACGGACCATTTCTCACGGTGATATACCGTTGCCGTGCTGTCTACATATTCCTCCGCAGGCACAGGTGCAGGCGGGGTTTCGACCTTGACAGAGTCGGTCACCGCAGTGACTGTATCCACCTTGACGGTATCGGGCATTTCTGGCACGGAATCCACCTCAAAAATATCGGTGACAGCAGGCAAAGTGTCCACGTCAAGCGGTGTGATGAGTTCTACCTTCTCCTTGCCCCTGACAACAATCAGGCGCACGGCACGCAGCTTGGAGTAATACTGCCTGAAGAGTCTTTTCCAGAGCACCCCGTTGTAGGCACTCCTCAAGGCCCTTTTCAGTCCTACGATATTAGAGCCGTACTGTTCAACCTTGGCCTTGACAAACTCATACTGCCGGTCATTGTTGCGCCGCATCAGTTCCACCAGCATGTGGTAATCCTCGGGGACAATCTCCTTCTCGATCTTTTCATCGGGGATGCCCATTTCGTTGAGGAAATTTTTCACCGCATTGCATCGCCACTCGGCAAGCTGGGTGTTGAAGCGGAGCGGTCCTTCAGGCGATGCTGCAGAACGGAGCAGCACTTTGTTGTAAGAACCTGAAGACATCAGAGCCGGTTTGAGTGTATCATTGAGCCACACGATATCCGACTGGGACACGATGGCTTTGTTGATGCGGAAATATATAGAACGGGAGGAGTCAAGCAGCGCAGAGTCAGACACTTGGAGGATGTATCCCACACTATCGACCTGGGTCTGTCCCTGAGTCGAAACCGACATCAGCGAAGACACAGACAGCATGCAGAAAACAGCTAAGGCGCGCAGGCCCACGCGCGCGAACGCGAATATATTAAATACGCACGCGCGAGAGAAAACCGGAAAGCTAAATGCTCTCCGTACCTTCTGCTGTTTCATCCTGTCCACGTATTTGTTCACTGTTATTGCCTTTCTATATTTTTCAGACTCCCAAAATTATGCCCTTTCATGACATCCAGAAGCCGTTTTTGTCAATATTTTTACTTTAAATTTAAACAACCTGTGTTATATCTTCTGTTCTATATTCAATTTTGATTTCAGTATCTCTTAATTCGTAATGATTATTCATTCTGTCTATTTGAAAACAAAAGTACAAATAAAATTCATACAAAGAACAAAAAAACAAGAATTTATGCTCCCCCCCCCCACAAATTTAACATCTTTTAACTGATTTCGGGGTGTTATATTGTGTTTTGACATATAGAAATTACAATACGCAGGTACGGAATACGTTTTCCAGACCTGTCGGGAAAAATCAAGGCAAGATAAAGAAGAACCGCGCCGGTCCAAAGAGAAAATTTATGCACAAGGAAAAATCTATTTCCCCAAAAATCCCGACACAAAAATAATTAACATTCTTTAAGTATCCGAGGCATCAAGAGCAGAAGCCAGACAATGGAGGATTTCTGGCGAAAAGACAAGGAACCGATAAAAGAAACGGGGGACAAACAACACTGAACAACAGCCATTTCGGAAGATTTACACCCGACTTCAGGCTACATCAGCCACGAGCGTGCAAGCCGACAGGCTATCCGTCACAAAAGAGTCTATTTATGTTAAAATATGCAAAATATCGGACATTTCAAATTCACAAAAAGGCGCGAGAATGAAAAAAAACGCACAAAACTCATCAATTTACCGCGCCGACGGCATTAAAAACCCGCTATACAACCCCGAGACAGACATCCTGTCAGTCCTGCAAAGGGTATCGGAAAAAGTTTCGTACCGACAATCTCACCAAAGAAGAGAAACCGGCAAGGGCAAATGGGCAGGACTTCGGCAAAAACTCATACCAGAACGGCAAAAAGGAGAAGGGGGCAACAGGCGTTCCGGGAACTGTAACACTGTAACGGTGTAACGCTCGAAAAATTTTTAAAACTGCAATGAGGTCTCCGTCATTCCGCACCGAAAACAAGAGAGGCAGATTTTGCCACGAAGCCGTAGAAAAAAATGCGCGAAGCGGTGCAGCAAATGCGGCAAAGCCACCACGCAAAAACACCCCCTTTCCTGGGCCGTCGGCCAGAAAGGGGGAAAGAATGCATATCCTGCCGATTTTACCGAGCACAATACCGAAATATCGGGCACCGTCAATATCGGGGACAAGAAGAAAAATGAAAGCCGCAGGCTTATACGTTCCGCCAGAGGGCGACAGCTTTTGCCGACGGAGAGAAAAATCCCGATTTCATCAAAACTTTCAGTCTGTTTCCGCTGTGCCGGCACCGAATCAAAAACCGGGAGAAACAAGCGGTCAGAAAGGCATGGGCTACAACTTTTTGCAGGCACCGACCGAGCTGTCACTACCTAAAGATATGAAACGCACTGAAAACACCGAAAAAACCGATCATTTTCTCCTCCCCAAATGGCACCCATCAGGGGCAAACGGCTTGAAACCAGCCATATCGCGCCGGCTGCCTTCTTCTGTGTAATCACATCCGCAGGGAAAAGGCACTTACAGGCATACGCCGGATTCCCGGCAGAGACGAGCCGAAGACAGAAGAGGCCGTCGGCCACATCCCGCCGACAGCCCCAATCTGCAACAATAAAAGAAATAAGGAAAAAACGGCCTGCCCAAAGCGTTTTCACTGGCAGGCCTGCGCGTTGAAACCAGCAGGCCTGCCAGTGAAAACTACAAGGCCTGCAAAATTCACCCCCTCCACAGGCTATTCT
Source organism: uncultured Bacteroidales bacterium (assembly GCA_902773055.1). Classification (GTDB taxonomy): domain Bacteria; phylum Bacteroidota; class Bacteroidia; order Bacteroidales; family Bacteroidaceae; genus UBA6382. The sequence goes on along the minus strand of CACYCZ010000127.1, from coordinate 52,833 downwards.
GAAGGGGGTCGGGAAAACGCCTTTCCAGCCCGGGAAAAACTTCGCCGGAAACTGCGCTTCCGACAAGGACAAAACAAGTAACTTTGCATAGAAAGTCCAAGAAAATGACACCCTGCACAAAGACCGTCAGCATTATCGCCATAGTATGGTGCACCCTGAGTGCCGCATACGCCCGGGAACGGCATCACGCCACCCCCGAACAGTTCTGGCAGGACTACAGTCTTGCCGACACGACGCAGGCCTGTCAGGACAGCATCAGGAAGCATTTTCCCGACTTCCTCCGACTGCTGGAACAGGCCGACTCCACGACAGCCGACAAGGCCGTAGCATCGTTTATCTGTCCGTTGCGGGCCACCCCGAAGGGCAAGGCCCTGCTCAACGAGCTGACCGAATACCACCTGGGGCATCCCCGTTCGGCGCTGCGCAACGACAAGACCTACGCCTTCTTCCTGAAGCACATCATAGCGCAAAACAGCGATGAGACCGAGGCATCGCGCCTGCGCTTCCTGCTCGGAGAAATATCCAAGAACCAGCCGGGAACAACGGCAAACGACCTCATCTTCACGACAGACGGCGGCAAGCAGGGCACACTCCACAAAACCCCTGCACTGTGGACGGTGCTCTACTTCAGCGACCCGACATGCAGCACCTGCCACCGCCTGCTCCCCCAGGCTTTGGAGAGCCCGGTGATGCGCAGCGACAGCATACAGGTCATCATGGTCTATCCCGACGACGACAAGACAGCGTGGGACAACAGCCTGCACGCCCTGCCTGACGAATGGCTGGACACCTGGGCCCCCCACGCCAGAGAACAATATTACCTGCCGGCACTGCCGGCACTCTACCTGCTGGACAGAGAGAAAAAAGTCGTCCTCAAGGATGCCAGCCTGGAACAAATCAGCAACTACCTCAGCCGCCGCGCAGAGCGGAAAGCGGCACAAGGGAAAATATTTCCATAGAGGACAACATATTAGGAATATTTTGGTTACTTTTGCAGAAAGAATCTATAGCGAAGTTTGTTGAAACGACATAAAATATGATAAACAGAGAATTGATCAGATTGAAGGTCATACAGTTGGTCTATGCCAACTACAAGAACCCGGGAAAGACATTAGACAAAGCCGTAGAAGAACTATCCTTCAGTCTAAACCAATCCTATGACCTATACCATTACCTCCTGCTGCTCATTCCCTCAATAACCGACTTCGCCCGCGAACTGTACGAGTCATCCTACAACCGTATGAAGAGTCTCGGCGACAACGAGCTGCCCAACCCGCGCTTCATCAACAACCGCCTGGCTGCCCAGCTCGCCGCCAACAAGCAGCTGAACAAGTTTGAGGACAAGAAGGACAGCCACCACTGGGAAGAAGTCGAAGGCGAACTGCGCGCACTGTACAGAATCATCAGCAGCAGCGAGATATACGCCGAATACATGAGGGAGGAGGAAGACAACTACCAGACAGACAAAACATTCTGGAAAAAAATATACAAGAAATATATCTGCGACAACGAATCGCTGGAAGGCACGATGGAGGACTGGAGCATCTACTGGAACGACGACAAGGCCATCATCGACACCTTCGTACTGAAGACGCTCAGCCGCTTTGACGAAGCCAACGGTGCCGACCAGCCCCTGCTTGCAGCCTACGAGAAGGAAGAAGACTGGGAATTTGCGCAGAAACTCTTCAAGAACGCCCTGATGAACAGAGCCGAATACGAAGACCTCATCTCCAGCTACACCCGCAACTGGAGTCTGGAGCGCCTGCCGGTCATCGACGTCGTCATCATGGTCACGGCGCTGGCCGAAATCATCAATTTCCCCCAAATCGGCCTGAGCATCACGTTCAACGAATACATCAACCTCGTCAAAACATACAGCACGCCCAAAAACGCCTCATACATCAACGGCCTGCTGGACAACATCACCAAGCAACTCATTCAAGACAACATAATCCAAAAACAATAAACCTATGATGACAACATTAAACATTATGCTCCAGGCCCAGGCCGGCGGTTCGCCATTATCTTTCTGGATAATGATCATTGCGATTTTCGCTATCATGTACTTCTTCATGATCCGTCCGCAAAAGAAAAAGCAAAAGGAAATAGAGAAATTCCGCAACTCCCTCCAGGTCGGCGACAACATCATCACGTCGGGCGGCATCCACGGTGTCGTAAAACAGATAGACCCAGCCAACAGCATCGTCACAATAGAGATTGCATCAGGTGTCAAGATACAGATAGAGAAAAGCTGTATCTACTCCCGCGAAAGCCTGAACCAGCAGGCATAAAAAGCCTCTCTGACAGAGCACAATGACAACAGACATATACAGAAAACGGAAAAGGACATTCCTGTCGGCCATATTCAACAGGAATTTCCTTATATTCCTGATATGTCTGTGTCTGTCAGCGATGTTCTGGTACATCATTTCACTCAACGAAGAGCGTGAGGCCGACTTCAACCTGAAATTCAACCTCAAGAACGTGCCGGAGAACGTCGTCATCACGACAGGACTGCCCTCCAACGTCAAGGTGACCCTGAAAGACCGAGGAGCACAACTGCTGTCCTACAAATATTCAGGCGGCCTGCCCACCATCAACATCGACTTCAAGAACCACGACCTGCAGTCGGGACACGTCGTATTGAAAAACAGCGACATCACCAAGATACTGCTCGCCAAACTGCAACCGACGACCAAGGTGACAGCCATCAGCCCCAGCGTGCTGGAATATTATTACAACTTCGGCCTGCACGCCAAGAAACCCGTCGTGCTCAGGGCATCGCTCGACGCTGAGAAATTCTACAACATCGCTGCCGTAAAACTCTATCCCGACTCCGTCAACGTATACGCATCCAAGCAGATACTCGACACGCTGACAGCCGTATACACCGAGTTTATCTCACTGACACAACTCAAGGAAAGAACCGTCAGGCGCGTGTCGCTGGAAAAAATCAAAGGCACCAAGATGGACCCCGAGAAGACCCTGCTCAGGATAGACATAGACCAGATCACAGAGAAATCGGTAACCGTACCGATCAAATGGGTCAACTTCCCGGCAACAAAAGTACTCAAGACCTTCCCCTCAAAAGTCAAAGTCACATTCCAAGTCGGCACAACCATATACAAGCAAATCAAAGCCGAAGACTTTGTCATTGTCGTGAACTACGAGGAAGTGCTCAAAAACGATGACGGCAAGCTCCACCTGTCGCTGAAAAGCATCCCCACAGGCGTATCGCACATCCGCATCATCCCCGAAGACGTAGACTATCTGATAGAAGACGTGTCAGAAGATGAATAGCATCGGTATCACCGGCGGAATAGGAAGCGGCAAGTCGTACGTATGCCACATTCTCGAAGAATACGGCATACCCGTATTCTACACCGATGCCGAAGCACAGAAAGAAATGCTTGAGAACAAGGACATCCACGACGCCCTGACCAAGCTGACAGGACAGCCCGCAACAGATGCAGCCGGACAGCTCAACAAGCCGGTAATATCGTGCTATATCGCCCGGGGCGAGGCCTACGCGCAGAAAGTCAACGCCATAGTGCATCCTGCCGTCAGGACAAGAATGAAGAAATGGCTTGCAGAACGGAAGGAGCCCCTCGCCGCCGTAGAATGCGCCCTGCTCTTCGAGGCAGGCTACCAGAAGGACGTGGACTACACCATCGCCGTCAGCGCTCCCGAAGACATCAGGACAGAACGGGTGATGAAACGCGACAGACACTCACGCAAGCACATCATGAAAATGATGGCCCTGCAGATGCCCGATGCAGAAAAAGCCGCAAGAGCCGATGCCGTCATCATCAACGACAACACCCAGCCCCTGCGCCCGCAAATAGAAAAAGCCATAGCCCGACTGACAGGCTTACACCTACAAGATATGCCCAACAAGGACAGGGAAGGCAAACATCTCTGAAACAAAGAAATAGAAAGCACAACATTTCTACATCAGCAACGCCGGAAGGCAGCAGGCGAGCCCTGCTCCGAAGAAACATTCTCACAGAAAGCAGAAACGCTCCCCCCTATCACGCCAAACAACAGGTTTCAGCAAATTCAATCGGTTTTATCGGATGAAAATTCTTTTTCAGCACCCAGACAACACACCGCTTATCTAACGTCAGCCAAGCCGCATTCTCCTAAAATAAAGAAGAAAACAAAATTTTAAGTCCAAAATTTAACGGAGAAATGCAGTTTTATGCTTATATTTGCATTCAATCCAGACAAATGACACAAAATTTATAAATCTAACATAAACAACAATGAAGAAAAACATTTACTATGCAGCTCTGTTGTCTATAGCCGGACTGACCCTTGCATCATGCAGCAAAATGGGAGCATTGTCCCCAGACAACTTCAGTGTCACACCGAATCCATTAGAAACAGTAGGTGACCAGGTTCCTGCCACAATCAACGGCCGTTTCCCTGAAAAGTACATGAAGACAAAAGCCACCGTGAAAGTTACTCCCGTCCTGCGCTATGCAAACGGCGAAGCCGTGGGTGCTCCTGCTACCTTCCAAGGAGAAAAAGTTGAAGGCAACAACCAGACCATTTCCTACCGCGTAGGTGGCAACTATACGATGAAAACCAATTTCCAGTATGTGCCCGACATGCAGAAAAGCGAACTGTATCTGACCTTTGAAGCCAAAAAGGGTAAGAAAACATACAAGGTGCCCGACGTGAAGGTAGCCGACGGCGTATTGGCCACCTCTGCCTTAGTAAACCGCACACTGCAAAGCGCAAACGCCGCATTTGCCCCCGATGCCTACCAGCACGTCATCAAACAAAAGGAAGAAGCCAACATCCAATTCCTTATCCAACAGGCAAAAATACGCAACAGCGAGCTGAAAAGCGTTTCTGTACAGAATTTCCTCCAGACCCTGCGCGATATACAGGCAGACCAGGAACGCAAGGCGCTTGAGAACATTGAAGTATCAGCCTACGCCTCTCCTGACGGCGGCCTGAACCTGAACACCAATCTGGCCAAGAACCGTGAAAAAGAAACTGCCAACTATGTAGCCCAGACACTGAAGAAAACAGGACTGGAAAGCGACATCAACACCAAATACACAGCAGAAGACTGGGACGGTTTCCAAAAATTGGTCGCATCCTCTAACATTCAGGACAAGGAAGTCATCCTGCGCGTCCTCTCCATGTATCAGGATCCAGAAGAGCGCGAGAATCAAATCCGCAACATTTCTGCCGCATTTACCGACCTGGCAAACGAAATCCTGCCACAACTGCGCCGTTCACGCATCGCCGTCAACTATGACCTGATAGGCCGTTCTGACGAAGAAATTGAGCAGCAATACAAAGACGACGCCAGCAAACTCAGCGTAGAAGAACTGCTCTACTCAGCCACCTTGACAGAAGATGCTGCCAAGCAAAAGGACATCTACCAGAAAACCGCCGCTATCTATCCTAATGACTACCGCGCATATAACGACATCGCCGTACAGGCATTCAAGAACGGCAATTTCGCAGAAGCACAGGAATATGTCACCAAGGCCCTGAAAGCCAACGGCAGCGCCGCCGAGCCTAATGTCAACGCCGGCCTTCTTGCCCTGATTAACAACAACCTCGATGCTGCACAGAACTACCTCAGCAAAGGCAGCGCCAGCGAAGCAGCAGGCGAAGCACTGGGCAACCTCTACCTCAAGCAGGGCAAATATGCCCAAGCCGTCAAATCATTCGGCGACACCAAGTGCAACAGCGCAGGTCTGGCACAGCTCCTTACGAAAGACTATATGACAGCCGCCTCAACACTGAGCTCCGTACAACAGCCTGACGCCATGACATATTATCTCAAGGCTATCATCGCTGCACGTACCAACAACAACTCTCTGGCCGTAGACAACCTGAAACTGGCCATCAAAGAAGATGCCTCACTGGCAAAATATGCCGCATCTGACTTAGAGTTCAAGAAGATTGCCGCCGATGCTGCTTTCCAACTCTTGACAAAATAACAACAAACCCATTACAAGCATTCTCCCTCCCGACTGAGAGGGAGAATGTTTACTTTTTAACCATACCCCACATCGTGAAACGAACTGCCCTTTACACCCTGTCGGCACTGACAGCAGCAATATTCCTGCTCCCGGCATGCACAAGCGACAACAATATCCATATTGAAGGTAAATTCAAAGGACTTAAACAAGGGCAATTCTATGCCTACAGCTATTCGCCGGAATGGGACAACTATGACACCATTCTGGTCAATAACGGCAAATTTGAATTCAGCAAGGAAACCAGCGACACCACTATCATTATACTCCAATATCCCAATTTCATGGAAACCATGATTGTGGGGATACCCGGAAAAACAATCAAACTGAAAGGAGACGCCCGCGACCTGAACCGCATCAACCTTTCAGGAAGCGAAGAGAATGAACTGATTTCAGACTTTCAAAAAGACGTTTTCAAAAAGTCGGATTCCGAAAAAGCACGCATGGCAGAAAGATTCATCAAAACCCATCCCGAAAGCTATGCCTCACTCGTCATCTTTCAGAAATATCTCCTTGACACCAAAGACCTGAACTACGGAAAACTTGAAAGCCTGCTCAACCTCATGCTGAAAGCCACACCCGACAGGACACACCTGCTGGCATTAAGCGCACAAATAAAACCCTACACACAATGTCGCCCGGGCAAAAAAATACCCCGTTTCAACGCTATAACCCTGAAGAAAGAAAGCGTCAATAACAACACCTTCAAATCCAAACTGACACTGATTTCCTTCTGGGCGACATGGAGCCGAGACTATGTTCGCCCCTTAGCACTTGCCTCCAAGACCATCAGGGCCAACAAAGGAAAAATCGAAGCTCTCAACATCTGTCTGGACACAGATACCACAGGATGCCTCTCCACCATAGAAAGAGACTCCATAGAAGGATACAACATCTGCGACCAACAGGCATGGGAATCTCCCCTTGTCAAGACTTTCGGCATAAGATATATGCCTTCCAACATTTTAGTCGATAAAAACGGAGTAATCCTATCAAGAGACATCCCTGAAGAAGACATCAAAGACACGCTGAAAAAATATATAAAATAAATAAATAAATATATCTCACACCTTCACCCCCTATGTTATCCCAGCTTTATAGCGCGGCTGTAGACGGACTCAAAGCAACTATCGTACAGATAGAAATCAATGTAAGCCGAGGAGTAAAATTCATTCTGGTAGGTCTTCCCGACAACGCTGTCAAAGAGAGCCAGGAAAGAATAAAGGCAGCGCTGAACAATACGAACTACCGCATTCCGACCAACCAGACCGTTATCAACATGGCACCCGCCAATATCCACAAGGAGGGCTCAGGCTATGACCTGCCTATGGCTATCGGCATGCTGGCATGCAACGAGATGGTTGCACAGAATAAACTCCACGACTATATCCTGCTTGGCGAACTGGGCTTGGACGGGTCACTGCGCCCTGTCAGGGGAGCATTGCCCATAGCTATCAAAGCACGGCAAGAACATTTCAAAGGCATTATCCTCCCCATTGACAATGCACGCGAAGCTGCCGTCGTTGATACTCTCAAGGTCTATGGCGCACGAAATATTGTCGAGGTCATCGACTTCCTCAACGGGAAAGAATCATTGACCCAAACCATCGTTGACACACGCAAGGAGTTTTACGACCAACAACAGATATTTTCTGCCGATTTTACCGACGTAAAAGGGCAGGAAAATGTCAAACGCGCCTTGGAAGTTGCCGCTGCCGGCGGACACAATATCATCATGATAGGCTCTCCCGGCTGCGGAAAGTCCATGATGGCCAAACGCCTGCCCTCGATATTGCCTCCCCTGTCGCTACATGAGAGTCTGGAAACAACGCAGATTCACTCCGTTGCCGGCATCCTGCCTGCCGAAACCTCTCTCATCGCCCAAAGACCCTTCAGAAGTCCCCATCACACCATTTCCAATGTAGGACTATGCGGTGGCGGCACGAACTTCAAGCCCGGCGAGATCAGCCTGGCCCACAACGGTGTTCTCTTTCTTGACGAATTGCCCGAATTCAACCGCACCGTACTCGAAACCCTGCGGCAGCCCTTGGAAGACAGGTATATCACCATCAGCCGGGCAAAATACAATATCCAACTACCCTGCTCCATCATGCTCGTTGCCGCAATGAACCCGTGTCCCTGCGGCTATTATAACGACCCACACCACCGCTGCGACTGTACCCCGACGCAGATACAGCGCTACATGAACAAGATTTCAGGGCCTTTCCTTGACCGTATCGACATCCACTGCGAGATACAGGCCGTGCCCTTCGCCGAGCTGTCACAGATGAAGCCCGGAGAGCCGTCAGCCAACATCCGGGAACGCGTCATCGCCGCCCGCAAGATACAGGAAGAACGCTTCAAGTCGTTCAAGGGTATCCACTGCAATGCACAGATGACGGACCAAATGCTCCGTCAATACGCTGAGCCAGACGCTTCGTCCATGAATATGCTACGCACAGCGATGGAGCGACTGAAACTCTCAGCACGCGCCTACAGCCGCATCCTGAAAGTCGCCCGCACCATCGCCGACCTCGAAGGCAGCGAAACCATCCAGTCCCAACACCTCGCCGAAGCCATAGGCTACCGCAACCTGGACCGCGGCGACTGGGCAGAAAGGGGGGTATAGCATATAAAAGAGCAAATGGACAAGCCTTTATTTCAAGAACAAAAGAAATGGATTTTTCAGGATATCCTTGAAGACATCGACCGAATCCGTCCAAAAATATCCCATAAAAAAGGACTGGATATCCTGACAACGATGATGCAACAGGCAATGGAAAACACATTACCCTCAACATCAAAGGAAGAATACGTATATGGCATCGCCGAGCACATCAATCCATATTCATATGAGCGCCGGATTCCGTATGAAACACTCTGCACGGCTCTTGAAACGGCAGAGCGGAAGGGATGGCGCCTGCGGTTTGAACTTGACCCGGAATACCTCTCCGAAGAGGAAGCTGCAATTTATCTACAAACGCATCCTAAACTTACATGGAATGACAGGATAGCCGTAGGCTCCCGCCGCGATCAAAATGACGGGTGGTCATATCACATTGAATTTGACAAGGAAATATGACCTCACATCCTCAGTGGTCATTTTGACTTTACCTTCGTAAATTTCTGACGATTATACTTCTGGTTGTTCGGCACATCAGCTCTGCCGATTCCCTTGCGCATCATTGCCTGCAACTCTGGGAGGTAGTCCCAATAGACACCACGCGGAAGGACACCATGCTGATGGCACAGACTGGCGGCCATTCCCACAACCTCGCCCATCATGGCAATAGTACGCATCACACGGGTAGTGCCCAGAGCCACATGGGTAACACTGATGTTGCGACCTGCCATAAACAGATTGTCAACATTACGGGAATACAGGCAACGATAAGGCACGTCATATGGCTCAGGCAAACGGCGGTGTATGGTGGCCGATTTATATTCCCTGCCAGGGAAATGTTCATGATTGACTGAATCGGGAAAATGCAGGTCAATGCTCCACGTCGTGGCAAAAGAAGCATCCTCATGGCTGACATTCTTGAGAATATCATCCTCTTTCAGAATATAGTCGCCCATTAACCGACGCGACTCACGCTTCCCGGCGAGATAAGCTACCCATCCCAATCTGCGACCAGCATATTGAGCCCGTTGTCTTGAATGATTCTTCAACCAGCTCCAGGTTCCGTAGACAGCCATCAAGCCATAGTCACGTATCTGCTCCGCCTGAAAGACCTGATTCTTATTCATGCCAGTCTCCCAAGTCCATTCACCCATCGTCACCTGTTCGCAATTTTCATCATTAAACCCCATGCCATAATCGAACTCTGGAAATTTCTCCTTACCCTCTACAGAATACCACTGCACTGAAGCTCCCATAGTGAGCGTATCAGGTTCCGCAGGAGCATAAGTCTCGCCAAACTCCATTGTCCCCTCGCGTCCCATCCGCCAGTCGGCTCCAGCAAGACAGCCTACAGTAGCATCGCCCGTGCAGTCGGCAAAAAGGGGTGCTGAAAGTATAATCTGACTGCCGTTTTCGATATGCTGCACAATGATCTCACTGATTTTATTGCCTTGCTTTTCCACCCGTACGGCATGGTAACAGGGCAGCAAGGTAATATTGGTTTCTGCCCTAAGAATAGAATCCTTCTTAGCATCTTCATAATACGAGGCCGGCTGCGCATTGCCACCACGTACAGGGCCAAATTCACAAAGCAGTCTTCCAAGTTGAGGATATTTTCCTATTTCCACATGTCCTCCCAAATGGACACGAATTTCAGAACTGTTGTTGCCTCCCCATATAGGCCTATCATTTACCAACGCCACCTTCAACCCCAAACGAGCCGCAGAAACAGCAGTGCAGATGCCTCCTATACCACCACCGACAACGACAAAATCGTAATTTTGACAAGATGTCTGCACAGAATTAAACAGACGGCGCCAGGTGACAGATCCGTTATGAGGCGGTACTTCATCCTTGTCATTAGTAATAAATACGGCATCACAACGTCCATCGAACCCCGTCTTGTCACGTAAGGAAATCCGATGATTCCCCTCTTTCATGTTTATCTGACCTGCCAGAGTCCACATCCATGACGTTCCTTTGCTTCCCGCAGAACCAACCTCTTTTCCGTCCAATAAAACAGAGAAAAGACCAGGCCCATCACCAGTAAACCACGGAGATGTCCAATTATATGTACGGACATATATATAATGCATCCCCGGCTGACGGACCATGAAAGATGTTTCCGCATCAGGTACAGGATGCCCCATGCCATGAGCAATAAGATAAGGTGACCCCATCTGGTCCATAAACTGCTGATCAATCAGCCATCCACCCTTGGACGAAAAAGCTTCAGCCTCCAACAACAACCTGTCTGCATAATTTGCTATGGAACAAGATATAAGCATCACAAAAATACTAATGCATTTCATTTTATACATAAACACTACAATTTGGAAAAATTATGTAAAATTATACAAAATCGCCTTAAAGACAGGCTACAATGTCAACATTTTTTACATGAAAGTACCAAAATTAAAAATAATTACTATCTTTGCAACCCTAAAACCAAAATATTCAAGATGAAACACCTATTTCTCACCACTATTTTCATGTTGTTGGCATTAGCCGGCCATGCACAACCGAAAGTTCTGTCACATCGCGGATTCTATACCAACCCTAAAACTGATGAGAATTCACTTCAAGCATTAAAACAAGCACAGGAACTACACAAAAGCATGGGACTTGAGGCTTGCGAATTTGACGTCCACAAAACTGCCGACGGCGAACTGATTATATACCACAATAATGAAATACGAAAAGGCCTGCATTGCCAACGAAGTAAATGGACTGACATACAAAAAGAAACTCTCCCTATGGGCAACAAGATTCCTACATTGAGAGAATGGTTTGCCCAAGCAAAGAAAACTCCTGATTTTAAAATTGCCTTGGAAATGAAAACCCACGCTACACCCGAGAAGGAAACAGAGGTTGTTCATGATATCGTAACATTAGCAAAAGAAATGGACATGATGAATCAAGTGCGTTTTCTCTCCTTTAGCATCCATGCTTGTAAGGAATTTGTAAGACAGGCTCCAGGCTCATACGTCATATACAATTCTTCAAAACTGTTTGAAGACATTGATCCCGACTCTGCAAAAGCCTTGGGATTCTCTGCCATTTCATATCGGGTGGATGTGTTCCTCAATCATCCCAAATATATCTCCCGTGCCAAAGAAATAGGCATAGACACCTACCTGTGGATGGTTGAAGACGAGTATCTGGTTGATTGGGCTACAGCTCATGACGTAACATGGATTACAACAGATTTTTCTGACCGCATATTGGAATACACCAACCAACTTGCGAAAAACAAAAAGCGAATAAAGGCTCTGAGAAAGAATACATATTAATACTATTAGTATTAAAAAAAATATCTTGAAAATTAAGACTGCCTTTTAAACGTCTTCATCCACATATTTTATTTACTTTTGCTGCCAATTCCGAATTATCACAATTGAAAAATGGCAAAGAATCTTGTAATAGTAGAATCACCTGCGAAAGCAAAAACAATAGGCCGTTTCCTGGGAAAAGATTATAAAGTAATGCCAAGCTACGGCCATATCAGAGATCTTAAGAGTAAAGTTTTCAGCATTGACACACAAACTTTTGAACCGCAATACGAAATACCGGAAGATAAAAAGAACATTGTCAACAACCTGAAAAAAGAAGCTCTCAATAGCAACAACATCTGGCTGGCTTCCGATGAAGACCGCGAGGGAGAAGCTATATCATGGCATTTGGCACATGTACTGAATCTTGACATAAAGAAAACCAAGCGCATTGTCTTCCACGAAATCACAAAGACTGCAATAGAAGCAGCTCTTCTACACCCACGGCATATTGACGAGAACCTAGTCAACGCTCAACAGGCCCGCAGGGTACTTGACCGCATTGTAGGTTTTAAGCTCTCACCAGTACTGTGGCATAAAGTCAAGCCTGCCTTATCTGCCGGACGTGTGCAGAGTGTTGCCGTACGTTTAATCTGTGACCGTGAAAACGAGATTGAAGCCTTCACACCGACCGAATATTATAATGTATCTGCCATTTTCAAATATACACAGACCGATGGCAGTACCGCGGAATTCAAGGCTGAACTCAACAAGGCTTTCTCTACGCAAGAAGAAGCTCAGGCTTTTATGGAAAGTTGCAAGCATGCGACATTTACCATTTCAGACATTACCAAGAAACCTGCCAAACGCTCCCCTTCGGCACCATTCAAGACTTCAACCATGCAACAAGAGGCCGCACACAAACTGGGGTATTCCGTCTCCATGACAATGAGAATAGCACAAAGTTTGTATGAAGCCGGACACATCACATACATGCGTACCGACTCTCTTAACCTTTCTTCGCTATGCAAAAACAGCTGCCGTACATATATCACTGAAAAGTACGGTGAAAAATACCTCCATAACCGTAACTACCACACCACAACCAAGGGTGCACAGGAGGCTCACGAAGCCATTCGTCCAACATTCATGGACAAAGAAGACATACCTGGCACATCTGCCGAAAAGCGTCTTTACCAGTTGATTCATCACCGTACATTAGCCTCACAGATGGAGGATGCCCTCTTTGAAAAAACCACAGCAACTATCAGCATAGAGGGACGTGAGGAAAAATTTATTGCCAGTGGCGAGATTCAGATTTTTGATGGTTTCTTGAAGACATACCAGCCATCGGAGGAGGAAACAAAACAGGCTACAACACCTCAATTGCCGTCTCTGAAAAAAAACAGTATGCTTCAACACAAGGTTATCAATGCAATACAACGCTATACACAGCATCCCCTCCACTACAACGAAGCCTCTCTTGTAAAAAAAATGGAAGAACTGGGAATAGGGCGTCCATCCACTTATGCGCCTATAATCAGTACCATACAACAACGTGGCTATGTTGAAAAAACCAACAAAGAAGGGGAAACAAGAACTTACATTTCCTTGTCACTACAGGCTGACAACAAAATCAAGCAAACAGAAAAAAGTGAAAAACATGGTGCTGAAAAAGGGAAATTACTCCCAACAGATATCGGCACTGTTGTCAACAACTTTCTGTTAGCTGAGTTTCCCGAAATCCTCGATTATAATTTCACAGCTAACATTGAAAAGGATTTTGACTCCATTGCTGAAGGAAAAAAAGAATGGAGTAGCATGATGAAAGATTTCTATGATAATTTCATGCCAGAGGTAAACAAAGCTATGGAAAGTAGCAGCAAACGGAAAATCGGTGAACGATTCTTAGGCATAGATCCTCAGACGGGACGTTCCGTGTCGGTTAAAATAGGCCGCTTCGGAACAATGATCCAATTGGGAACAGCCGACGAGGAGGCAAAACCCATATTTACCTCTTTACAAAAGGGACAAAACATGGAGAACATCACTTTGGAAGAGGCATTGAATTTACTTAGTTTCCCTCGTACCCTCGGCGAATTTGAAAATGACAACGTCATTATCAACAACGGTCGCTTTGGGCCATATATCCTCAACAACAAAAAATACTACTCTATTCCTAAGGACAAGGATTTCCAAACAATCAGTCTGGAAGAAGCCATTGATATCATTATACAAAAGCGTGCCACTGATGCAGAGCGCAATATCAAGAGTTTCGAAGAAGAACCAGATTTGAACATCCTTAACGGACGATTCGGACCTTATATATCTTATAAAAAGAAAAACTATCACCTTCCCAAGAAATATGCTGCAGATCCGTCCAAACTGACACTTGCAGACTGCATGAACATCATTGAGCAACTTCACGAAGGAGACAAGAAACCCCGTCAGCGCAAGAAAAAATGAAAAGCATCATTCTCGTTGGCTATATGTGCGCAGGTAAAACCACCGTTGGAAAATCACTTGCAAAAAATATGGGCGTTGACTTCTATGACTTGGATTGGTATATAGAAGATCGGTTTCACAAACGCATTCCCGACATTTTTGCAGAAAAGGGAGAAGCCGGATTCCGCGATATTGAACGCCGCATGTTGCATGAAGCTGCCGAGTTTGAAAATATAGTCCTTTCCTGTGGTGGAGGCACTCCTTGTTTCTTTGACAACATGGAATATATGAACCAGGCAGGAATAACTTTTTATCTGAAGGCCAGCATTAATACGCTAATCACTCATTACCGCCTCAGCCATACCATACGGCCATTGTTGAAAGATAAAAGCGATGACGAATTAGAAGTATTCATGCGTTCACAGCTGAGAGAACGAAGTTCCTACTACGAACAGGCTCAACACATTATAGATGTCAATGTTCTTGACAACTATGATAAAATAGATATCATTGTTTCACAAATCCGAAAAATACTGAACAGGGAAAATGGCAAAATGGAGAATTGAGGATTCCGAAGAATTATATAATATCGGAGGATGGGGTGTTAACTATTTTGGTATAAACAAAAAAGGACATGTTTATGTTGCACCCAATAAGGACGGGAACCAGATAGACCTTAAAGAACTCATTGACGAATTAGCCGAACGTGACACAAACGCGCCACTCCTACTTCGCTTTCCAGATATTTTAAATAACCGCATTGAAAAAACGGCAGAATGTTTTGAGAAGGCTGCCAAAGAATATAAATATGAAGGGGAGCACTTTATTGTCTTCCCCGCCAAGGTAAATCAGATGCGGCCAGTCATAGAGGAAATCGTCAGCAGCGGCAAGCGCTTTAACATAGGTTTGGAAGCTGGCAGCAAGCCCGAGCTCCATGCCGTTCTTGCGACCCACACCAATTCCGAAAGTATCATTGTATGCAATGGCCATAAAGACCGCAACTTCATTGAACTGGCCTTGTTGGCCCAAAAAATGGGCAAGCACATTTTCTTAGTCATTGAGAAAATTGAAGAATTGGACACCATCATTCAAACAGCCCGCCAACTGGACATGCGCCCAGATATAGGCATCCGCATAAAATTGGCTGCCCAAGGACGTGGAAAATGGGAAGAAAGTGGAGGAGATGCCAGTAAATTCGGCTTAGATTCATCTGACCTCCTTACAGCTTTAGACAAACTCAAGGAAAACAACATGGCCGACTGCCTCAAACTTATCCACTTCCATATTGGCAGTCAGGTTACCAGTATCCGCAAAATTCAGGCTGCGCTTATTGAGGCTTCGCAATTCTATGTGCAACTCCACAGCTTAGGTTTTGACGTCAAATTCGTAGACTGTGGTGGTGGACTAGGTGTAGATTATGACGGTACACGCTCTTCCAACAGCGAAAGCTCTGTCAACTATTCCATTCAGGAATATGTAAACGACTGCGTTTATACTTTTGTTGAAACCGCCAATCAAAACAACATACCTCATCCTAATATTATTACAGAGAGCGGGCGTTCTCTCACTGCTCACTATTCCATACTTATCATTGAAGCATTTGAGCAAAGTTCCCTGCCACAAATGGACGAGTCCTGGGAAGCTACCCCCAATGACCACAAGCTGGTAAAGGATCTCAGTGAAATATGGGATCACATTTCCACACGCTCCATGCTGGAGGACTGGCACGATGCCCAGCAGATACGCGAAGAAGGACTTGATCTTTTCAGCCACGGCTTGATAGAC
This sequence comes from uncultured Bacteroidales bacterium, assembly GCA_902773055.1. Taxonomy (GTDB): domain Bacteria; phylum Bacteroidota; class Bacteroidia; order Bacteroidales; family Bacteroidaceae; genus UBA6382. The sequence goes on along the minus strand of CACYCZ010000127.1, from coordinate 36,700 downwards.
CTGAAGACCAGGGCACAGATCGAAAGTGTTTACTGGAGTATCACACGTGAAGTCAATGCCATGTCTCATTCCCTGAAACATATTCCAGAGGAGTTGCTCGGGCTGGACAAATTACTTGCTGACAAATACTACTGCAATTTTTCCCTGTTCCAAAGCATGCCTGACACCTGGGCCATTGACCAGCTTTTCCCGCTGATGCCTATCCAACGGCTGACTGAGAGGCCCACCCACAATGCTACACTGCATGACATTACTTGTGACAGTGACGGCAAGATAACCTCTTATGTCAATAACGGCAGGCTTACAGATTTCATTCATCTTCATGATATCAAGAAGGACGAGCCCTATTATATCGGAGTTTTCCTGCTGGGTGCCTATCAGGAAATACTGGGCAACATGCATAACCTGTTTGGTGATACGACAACGGTAACAATCAAACTGGACAACAATGGTTCTTATTCCGTTGACCATATTCAAGAAGGAGAAACGATAGCCGATGTGCTGACATATGTACAATATGACCCCAAGCATCTTGTACGCCATCTTGAATCCTGGGTGGCACGTGCCGTCAAGCAAGGGAAGATTTCCGTCAGCGAGGGTAAAAACTTCATCAACAATTACCGCTCCGGACTATACGGATATACTTATCTGGAATAAGTCACAGGTCCAGTTCCTTCAATTTCATTACTGCTTCCTGCATTGAGGTAAATGCCATATCCTCTGGGTGCAAGTCTTCCAGAGGTATCCACATCAATGCTTCCACGTCATCCTGCGGATGCATACTGTTCACGTCTGAAACCTTGCATAAGAAAAAGTTGTCGGCTGTCGGCACTTCTATGCCCGAATACAAGTATTTATTTGGAAAGCTGAATAACCAACGATAGGAAACAACATCCAACGTGGTTTCTTCCTTCATTTCCCTGACGACTGCCTGTTCCAACGATTCTCCGAGATCAACAAATCCTCCCGGAAAATCCAGGGCCCCCTTCATTGGCTCATATGCCCTGCGCGCAACCAGGATTTTTCCATCTTCTATGACAATACATACAACTGACGCTGCAGGATTGACAAACATTTCAAATCCGCACTGACGGCAACAGCATGACTTGAATGTGGCTGCCTCAAAACGGGATGAACCACATACAGGGCAAAAAGCAAACCTATCCATCAACTTACATTCCATATCAAGATACCTAAGGGATTGCAAAGTTAATCATTCAACTCAGAATTTCTTTTCTACTCTCAAAATGATTAACTTTGATTTAGCAATTTTTTTAAAAAATTGTGTAACTTTCAGCATCACTATCCGTCTTATCAATAGATAACAAAAAAATGATCAACTTCCGGGACGACGTACTACCTCTAAAAAACAGGCTCTACCGATTAGCACTACGCATTACTGCCCACACAGGGGAGTCAGAGGATATTGTTCAGGAAACCATGATCAAAGCGTGGAATCATCGCGATGAATTCGAAACTCCGTCCTCCGCAGAGGCTTTCTGTATCACCGCCTGCAGGAACATGGCACTTGACTACATAGCCAAAAAGGAACGGCAAAACAGCACGCTTGACATCACTGCATATGAGCAAGCCGACAATGCGGCGACACCTTTCCAGATGGTATCGCATGAAGACAGCAAAAAATGGGTTCACAAACTCTTTGAGCGCCTGCCTGAAAAACAACGCACCATCATGCAACTGAGGGACATCGAGGGGAAACCCTATAAAGAAATCGCCGAACTGCTTCAAATATCAGAAGAACAAGTTAAAGTCAGTCTTTTCAGAGCAAGACAAAAAATAAAAAGTGAATTTGAAAAAATAGACCATTATGGATTATAAATATATTGAACAGCTCCTTGAACGCTACTGGGAATGCAACACCTCTCCTGAGGAAGAAAGGCTGCTGCGCGACTTCTACATGCAGCCGGAGCTTCCGGCTCATCTGGAAAGATACCGCAGTCTCTTTAACTACGAGCAGGAGGAAAGCAACATTTGCCTGGGCAAAGACTTTGACGAGAAGATTCTCGACAAAATTGGGGAAAACACCATCAAGGCACGACGCAACAGTTTCTACTTCCGCCTGCATCCTTTTTACCGCGCCGCAGCCATCGTGGCAATCATATTTACCCTCGGAATGGCGGCGCAGCACTCCTTCAGCACTGACAAGGACTCGCCGGATGCCACGTTCAACTATGCCTCATACAAGGACACCTATACAGACCCTCAAGTTGCATACGAGCAAGTCGCATCTGCGCTTAAAGAAGTATCCGACGGACTTCGCAATGCCGGGCTGCAATCAAATGACTCTATCAACCTTAAAACACAACCATGATTCGACTATTCATCTGTCTCTTCCTCTCCGTGGTGACGGCCTTCACCTGCAAGGCCGAAAGCCAAGAGGACTTTGTAGGGCTCCTGCTATCAGACATCAAGGCTGAAGAAAACGCCGAAGGTGTCAGCAACGATGACTATTCATGCATCACCATCGGGCCCGCCATGGTAGAAAAAGTCCTTGAAATGATGTCCAACAACAAGGAGAGCGACAAAAACCAGGAGCAGATAAAGAAAGTCCTGTCACACATCAAAAGCCTGAGAATCTTCAATGCACAGCAAAACATTGAGCTTTACTACAATGACATCATTTCACTTCTCAACAAAAAGCAGAAGACGTATAAGAAATACACCACATCCACAGAAAAGGATGCCTCCTGCATTTGGTTGCGCAAGAACAAAGACAAGGTTATTGAGATCGTAAAACTCAACAAAACTGAAGACGACCTTAAAATTGTGAATTTCACAGGTGACATGACTGATGACTTTGTCGCAGAATTACTGAAAATGTAAAACAAATCTATATAATGGCTCGTGAAGAGTCTTTGCTTATAAACCAACCAAAATTTGAAACATAGGTTTCAATCTCTCAATTCCTCAACAAAAGCGCTTCCCTTCAAGGGGGCGCTTTTATTTTGGAGAAAGAAAAAGGGACTGCGTTGCTATTTCTTTCACATCTATTAACACACCTTCTGTCCTTCCCATATTACCCCTCCCAGAAGCACCTGCAGGAGGGGTGAATTTTGCAGGCCTACGAGTTTTAACGCGCAGGCCTGCCAGTGAAAATTTGTAGGCCTGCCAGTGAAGACGCTCTGGGCAAACAAAAAAAATATCCACAAATAAAGTGCCTCATAAGTGTCGTCGGAGGGATGGAAATGAAACATCTTGTCGTATTTATTAACAACTTTTTACATTACAGGGCCATCGTTTCATAATATATCGAATCCATCCAGCTGCACATTTCACTGAAGAGAAAAGATTCCAAGCAAAAGCGTTCCGACAGGACAGCCATACATTTTTGCAATAATTTTCTCGCATTCAGCTGTATTTTCACTTCCGAGAACAGTCCATATTAGTCTTTTTTTCGTAACTTTGCAAGATTAAAATTGTAAAATGGTTAAATATTGCCTTTTCGTCAGGGCAGCAAAAGGAAGAGTACAGGACAATGACTAAGCAAAAAAAAATTAGCAGCGGGCTCACAAGCATGAATGCTTTGATTTCATGCATCAGTACCACACTCATGCTGTTGCTTTTAGGTCTGGTTACGTTTTTTATTACATTTGCCTACAACTTTTCCAATGACCTGCGTGAAAACTTCCACATTACAATAATATTAGATGATGAAATGACCCAGTCGGAGAGCTACGCCCTCCAGACCAAGCTCAAGAACCTTGCAGCCATCCGGCATGTAACCTATATCTCCAAGGAACGCGCACTGAAAGAACAGGCAGAAGCCCTTGAGAGTGATTCCATTGAATTCAAGGACATTAATCCAATGCCGGCTGCCTTTGAAATATCACTCAAGGCTGAATACGCCAACAAGGACAGCCTCAGATACCTCTTGCCTCAATTGGAAAAACACCCCAAGGTTGTTGACGTCTCCTATCCTCAGAACCTGATGGACAGCCTCAACAGCAACATACGGAAGATCAGTAGTATAATGCTTGTCCTGGCCCTGCTGCTGACCTTGGTGTCATTTGTCAATATCAACAATACCATCCAGTTGAGTGTATTTTCCCATCGATTCCTGATTCACACAATGAAGCTTGTAGGGGCCAGCTGGCAATTCATACGCAAGCCTTTCCTTATCCAGGCGTTGCTCATAGGCCTGCTTTCTGCCCTGTTTGCATCCATCATCCTGTTTGCCGGCATATATGCCATCACGCAATACGACCCCAATACAATCCGCCTTATCACATGGGAAGTGGCAGTATGCACCATCGGCGTCATATTCATCTGCGGAATCCTTCTGACACTCGTCTGTGCCTATGTAACTGTTAACAAGACTCTTCGTATGAAGACCGACAAATTATATCGCTACTAAAAAAATGACATCAATATGAATCATCAGAATTTTGCTTTCAGCAAGACAAACTTCATCCTTCTGGCCATCGGCATGATTATCGTTGTTCTGGGTTTTATCCTCATGGCCGGAGGCGGTTCCACTGAACAAATGTTCAATGCAGAAATATTCAGCGCAACACGCATCAAGGTGGCACCCATGGTATGCCTTTTCGGTTTCCTCTTTATGATTGCCGCTGTAGTATACCACAAGAAAGAACTGCCCGCAGAAGAAAAACACACAGACGATAACCCTCGGGAATAATACATGGATTACATACAAGTCATTCTATTAGGTATCGTTGAGGGGCTCACGGAGTTTCTTCCCGTCTCCTCTACCGGGCATATGATTATCACCCAAAACCTATTGGGCGTCAAAGAGGGTGACCCTTTTGTACATGCGTTTACATTTATCATCCAGTTTGGTGCCATTCTTTCTGTAGTATGCCTCTACTGGAAACAATTCTTCCAGTTCGACCGTTCACCTGCCCCAGAGGGTAGCAGCTGGTTCGGAACCCTGAAACACAGATACCGTTTCTACTGGCTATTGTTCATAGGAGTGCTTCCAGCCGTATTTATCGGTTTGCTGGCCAAGAAATCAGGTCTGCTCGACTGGCTGCTTGACAGTGTAGAAGTAGTAGCCGTGATGCTGGTTGTGGGTGGCATATTCATGCTGTTCTGTGACCGTCTTTTCAACAACGGCTCCGATGCCAATCAGGTAACTGAGCGCCGGGCTTTCAACATCGGCCTGTTTCAGTGTATCTCAGTCATCCCCGGCGTATCACGCTCCATGGCAACCATCGTTGGCGGCATGACACAGGGACTCACACGCAAAAGCGCCGCCGAGTTTTCGTTCTTTCTGGCAGTGCCTACAATGGCAGGCGCCACACTGCTCGACCTTCTCGACCTGCTGAAGGAAGATACCGCCTGGGCTACCAGCCACAACATATGGATGCTGGTACTGGGCTGCGTCATTGCCTTCATCGTAGGCCTGCTGGCCATGAAGTGGTTCGTAGGATTCCTGACAAAATATGGCTTCAAGGCCTTCGGCTACTATCGTATCATCGTAGGCATCATCATCATTGTGCTCCTGCTTACAGGACACTCACTTACAATGGTTGATTAGGGTACGCATGAACTTTCTTACAGGCGAAATAATACCAGTCAACAAGCCCTACAAATGGACCTCGTTCGGCGTAGTGGCACGCATGCGTTGGCTGCTCACACAGAAACTGCAGCAAAAAGTCAAAGTGGGACACGCAGGAACCCTCGACCCTCTGGCGACAGGCGTCCTGTTACTATGTACAGGCCGGGCAACCAAGCGCATTGAAGAGCTACAGGCACATCAGAAGGAATACATTGCCACACTGAAACTGGGGGTCACGACACAAAGCTACGACAGAGAATATCCGGAAGACAAGACCTACCCCACAGACCACATTAACCTGCAGTTGATAGAAAACACCTTGCAGCAGTTTGTCGGAGAAATCTATCAGACGCCCCCGGCACACTCAGCCTGCAAGATAGAAGGGATGCACGCCTACCACCTGGCCCGCAAGGGAGAAGATGTCAAGCTCAACCCCAAGAAAATATTCATCCAGGCCATCAATATCCTGGAATACACCAAACCCGAACTGAAACTGCAGATTGTATGCTCCAAGGGGACATATATCCGCGCCCTGGCCAGAGACATCGGTGACGCCCTTGACAGCGGAGCCTATCTGACACAACTGGAACGCACACGCATCGGAGACTACACCATTGACCAGTGTCTGGAACTGGACACCATTCCTGAATGGCTGGAAACCATCCAAATTGACAAAGGATAACAACCGAGGACCTTACCTCGACAGATAAAAACAACAACATGAAATTATCTCAATTTAAGTTTAAACTACCGGAAGACCGTATCGCCCTCTATCCTGCACCCCACCGCGATGAATGCAGAATGATGGTACTGCACCGTAAGACAGGTCAGATTGAACACAAGATGTTCAAGGAGTTTCTTGAGTATTTCAACGAAAACGACGTGTTCGTTTTCAACGACTCCAAAGTCATTCCCGCCCGTCTTTACGGCAACAAGGAAAAAACAGGAGCACGAATAGAAGTCTTCCTGCGACGCGAACTGAATCCCAGCCTGTTCCTATGGGATGTCCTCGTTGACCCTGCACGGAAAATCCGTATTGGCAACAAACTATATTTCGGTGAGGATGAATCACTCGTAGCTGAAGTCATTGACAACACAACCAGCCGTGGGCGCACACTTCGATTCCTCTATGACGGCCCTCACGATGAATTCAAAGAACAACTCTATGCTTTGGGCGAATCACCAATTCCCGACATCATCCGGAAAAAACGCCCCGTAGAAGAAGAGGACCTTGAACGCTTCCAATGCCTGTTCGCCAAGAACGAAGGTGCTGTCACCGCACCAGCCACAGGACTACATTTTTCGCGCGAAATGCTGAAACGCATGGAAATCAAAGGCATTGAAAGAGCATTCATTACCATGCATTGCGGCCTCTGCAACTTTGACACCACCGACGTGGAAGACCTGACCAAGCACAAAATGGACTCCGAGGAAATGTTCATTACCGAAGAAAACTGCAAAATCGTCAACGCAGCAAAAGACAACGGACATAAAATCATAGCTGTCGGCACCACCGTGCAACGCGCCATGGAGACAACATGCGACACCCTGGGGCATATCAATGCCTATACAGGCTGGACAAACAAGTTTATCTTCCCTCCCTACACATTCAACGTAGCTGATGCCATGTTCTCCAATTTCCATTTTTCCGAAAGCATCATGTTGATGCTCGTCACTGCCTTCGGCGGCTATGACTACACTATGGAAGCCTACAAGACAGCCGCAAAGGAAGGATATCAGTTCGGACCCTTCGGAGACGTAATGCTCATCGTAGATTGAAATGTCCTACGTATACCTTTCACTCGGCTCAAACTTAGGAAACAGGAAACAATACATCCAAAAAGCTATCAAGGCACTTGGTAAGACCATCGGAGAACTTACCAAGTGCTCTTCTTTCTATGAGACAGTACCTGACGGCTTTCTTTCCGAAAACAATTTCCTCAATGTCGCAGCCGTCTTTGAAACATCGCTCCAACCCGCTGAAATCCTACAGCACACCGAACAAATAGAAAAACAATTAGGCCGGACAGAAAAAAGCCATGACCGGCAATATGCCGACCGATGCATAGACATTGACATACTGATGTATGACGACCAGGTCATCAATACCCCCAGACTCACTATTCCACATCCCATGATGCACAAGAGAACTTTTGTCCTTGAGCCTCTGAATGAAATAGCCCCCGATATTCTGCATCCCATTCTCAAGGAAAATATAGAAACCCTCCTTCAAGAGCAATTAGAGCACACTATGCTGAAAGAAAAAAATCCTGACAGGAAATGAAATCGAAGAATTTAAGATGATAACAGACCACATTTGCAAAAGAAAATCTATCTTTGCAGAATATATAATAACACAATATTTATTGCACCGCTTATGAAAACCTCTTTTAAAGTATCATCTCTGCTTGCACTGTTTATTCTACTGGTTTTCTTTTTTTCGCAGCCAGCAAAAGCACAGCAACAATACCAATTTGGCTTTTTAAGTTATAGCAAGGTGCTGCAAGCCCTGCCCGAATACACAACAGCACAGGCAGCCCTACAGACACTGAAGAAAAAATATGAGGAAGAGGCAACATACAACGAAGAAAAATTCAAGAAAATGTTTGCCGACTACCTGCAGGGACAAAAGAATTTTCCCGAACAAATAATGCTAAAACGCCAGAAAGAGCTTCAGGTAGCCATGGAACAAGGCATCAGCTTCCGCTCAGACGCCCAGCGCCTACTTAACAATGCCGAACGGGAACTCATCCAACCCTTGGAAGCAAAGTTGGACAGTGTATTGTTCCTGATTGGCAAAGAAAACGGGCTGCTCTTTATCGGCAACTCAGACAACCATAATTTCCCTTTCATCCACAACGAATCCGGTTTAGACATCACTGAAGTTGTCTTGGCACGCCTGAATGGCAACGTCATACCTATCAACACTGCTGGAACAAATAAAAACAACAGCAGCACAGAACCCCGCACAGAAGAAAATCCCGTCACACAACCCAGCAACAAGGACGTAGAAAAAAACAAGGTTGCTGATATCCTTAAAACCAACTAAATTCCGCCGTGGCTGTTGTCAAACTCCCAAATACGCCAGGACCTATTGGCGTTTTTGATTCCGGATATGGTGGCCTGACCGTTCTCAGGGAACTGCGAAGGCTACTGCCCCAATACGACTACCTCTATTTGGGAGACAATGCCCGTGCCCCTTATGGTTCACGCTCATTTGAACTGATATACCAATATACCCGCGAGGCCGTTACCTACCTCTTTCAACACGGATGCCACCTGGTCATTCTGGCCTGCAACACCGCTTCGGCAAAAGCCCTGCGCAATATCCAGCAGAAAGACCTTCCCGTACTGGATACATCCAGACGTGTTCTGGGAGTTATCCGCCCCACGGCAGAATGTGTAGGCAACATCTCACGAACCAGACATATCGGCATTCTTGCCACAGCCGGAACAATCAATTCCAACTCCTATAATTTAGAAATCAACAAACTCTACCCTGATATCCATGTAGAAGGGCATGCCTGCCCGATGTGGGCTCCCCTTGTAGAAAACTTTGAATTAGACAATGAAGGAACAGAATACTTTGTCCAAAAAGATATCCAACTTTTGATGGACAAAGACAAGGACATAGATACCATCATCCTGGGATGCACTCACTACCCTCTGTTACTTCCCCTTATCCAGAAACATATCCCGAAAAATGTTACAGTAATTCCCCAAGGACGCTATATTGCCTCCAGCCTGAAAGACTACCTGTTCCGCCATCCTGATATGGCAAAGAAATGTACCAGTACAGGAACTTGCAGATATTTGACGACAGAAAACAACATCATCTTTGATCGCTCAGCCTGTCGCTTCATGCAACATGACGTTCAATCACAGCATATTGAACTAACAGAATATAATATGCCATGCGAATATTAGTAACTGGAGCAAGTGGTTTCATCGGCAGTTTCATCGTGGAACAGGCCTTGGAAAGGGATTTCGAAGTATGGGCAGCCCTACGGCCAACAAGCAGCAGAAAATATTTACAGGACAAGCGCATCCATTTCATCGAACTGGACCTGAGCAACCCTGCAGAACTGCAACGGCAACTGACAGACTTTGCATCCTCCTTTCCCCAAGGCTGGGATGCAATCATACATGCCGCCGGCGCCACGAAAGGCAAAAACGAAAAAGATTTTTTTGAAACAAATCTATGCGGAACCCGAAACCTTATTGAAGGCCTAAAGGCCTGCTCTCTTCTTTCCGGCAGGTTCATTTACCTCAGTTCGCTAAGCGTCTTGGGAAATATCCGGCAAGAACCCCAGGGAGACAACAGCGACGGACATATCTATGCTCCCGTATCGGACACAGATGAAGCGCAACCCAACACCGCATATGGTAGAAGCAAATGGGCCGCCGAAAACTATCTCAGAACACTGCAAGACCTCGATTTCGTCATACTTCGCCCGACAGGAGTCTACGGTCCCCGGGAAAAAGACTATTTCCTCATGGCAAAAAGTATAAAGAACCATATTGACTTTGCTGTAGGCTATAAGCCTCAGGAAATTACCTTTGTCTATGTCAAGGATTTGGTATCTGCCATTTTCATTGCCCTGGAAAGAGGGAAACGCGCTCATGCATACTTCGTCAGCGATGGCAACACCTATAATTCGCAAGATTTCAGTTTACTGCTTCAGAAAGAAATGGGTATCCGGAATGTACTACATATTACGGCTCCTCTTTTCCTGCTGAGAGCAATATGTTTCGTCAGCACCTTGCTGTCAAAAATAACAGGGAGCATGAATGCCTTGAATAACGACAAATATAACATTCTTAAACAACGCAACTGGCGATGTGACATCACACCGATAGAAGAACTTGGATACAAGGCGCAATACGATCTTGGCAAAGGAGTTAAAGAAACCATTGCCTGGTACAAAAAAGAAAAATGGATATAAATATTCTCTCTCGTCACGACAATGTCATCAAGGGCCCTTTGCCCATAGAATGGATAATGCTGGCATACTGTCTCATTACCTTTATCCTTGCAGCCTTCCTATGGAACAATATTGAAGCTGCCCCCATCTTAAACCGCCTGTACATCTTGACAGGCACCGCTGTTCTCTGGGGACTATACAGATATCTGCCCTGCCAGTTAACGTATCTGCTACGCATATTGTTTCAGATTTTGCTGTTGGGCTACTGGTATCCGGATATATACTATTTTGCCAAATTCATGCCCAACACAGACCACCTGTTTGCCTCTGTTGACCAGTTTGTCTTTGGCTGCCAGCCGGCAGTTATGTTCCGGCAGATTCTTCCAGGACTATTTTGGAAGGAACTGTTCAACATGGGATACTTTTCCTACTATCTCATGATTCTCTGTGTGTTCATCTGGCCTTTGTTTCACCACTACAGGCTCCTTGACTATTCCACATGCGTCATGGTGTGTTCATTCATGCTTTTTTATTTTATTTTTCTGCTCCTGCAGTCTGCCGGTCCGCAGTTCTATTTCCAGCATATCGGGTCCCAGCTTGTCAGCGAAGGGAAGTTTCCTGCTATAGGAGACTGGTTCTGCTATCACCCACAGCTTATTCACGACCACTCCACCCCCAACGGTCTATTCTCCAGCCTGGTAGAAATAATGCAGCAGGGCGAGAAACCTATTGCGGCTTTCCCCAGTTCCCACGTAGGCCTGTCCACCATCATTCTCATACTTGCCCGCAAGATGTCACACCGCCTTTTCTGGATATTTGTTCCTTTCTACTGCATACTCTGCCTGTCAACTGTCTATATCGGAGCCCACTATGCCATAGACGTCTTAGGCGGTTGGCTGTTTGCAATACCTATCTACCATTTGTCTTCCTGCATCAGCAGCAGAATCCTCACAAAGCAATCCTAATTCTTTAACGCATTGTTTATGTTAACACCTCCCGTAACCAAGAACCTGATTATCATCAACGGCCTCTTTTTCTTTGCCCTGATTGCCACTGAGCGATGGGGCGTTGACCTCAACCATCTTCTCGGCCTCCATTTTATCCTGGCTCCCAATTTCAACCCTCTCCAGCTCCTGACATATATGTTCATGCATGCCAACATCAGCCATATTGTCTTCAATATGTTTTCGCTATGGATGTTCGGGCGTATCATTGAATCGGTTCTTGGAAGCAGGAAATTTATTGTCTTTTACCTGCTGTGCGGCATTGTTGCCGGCCTCAGTCAGGAACTTGTACAGCTTGTGTCCTACTATGCCCAGGGGTTGAACAACTATGAAATAGTCAACCTTGGTACAACTACCATCCCTATGAGCCAATACCTGAGCACATGGACCACGATAGGTGCTTCGGGGTGTTGCTATGGCATTCTCATTGCCTACGGCATGTTGTTCCCTAACGAAAGGGTCTTGCTGCTCATACCTCCCATTCCCATGAAGGCCAAATACATGGTCACAGGGTTTATCGCTCTTGAACTCATCATTGCACTGGGCGCATCGGGCGACAGCGTTGCCCATTTTGCCCATTTGGGCGGAGCTGCTGCGGGCTGGCTGCTGATCAGGCTGTACAAGAAGAAAGAGCATCAGCGCTCCACAGGTTTTACGACATGGGAGGAATACGAACCCCATAAAAAATCCTTCAAGGAGAAAGTCAGCGGTCTTTTCCGCCATAAACCCTCAAAGAGACAGCCTGAGAACGAGAGCAAGCCTTCGCGCGATGAGGTTCCCGTTGAAGAGCTGAACCACATACTGGAAAAAATCAAACGCTCCGGATACGAGAGCCTTTCTGCTGACGAAAAAGAAAAACTTTTCAGGAAATAGATGAGTGCATCTTCCCATAACCATCATGGAATAGGCAGCCTGTTCTGCCTGATACTCCTCTGCATCCACATTGGCATTTTCCTTCTGCTGTGCATCTCCGGCTACGGCTGCCTTTTTCATCCCGATAGGCATCCGTGGCTCGTTTCGGCAGGGCTGGCTTTCGGCCCTGTCCTGCTGGCCTATTGCCTGTGCTCCCTGCTGTGGCTTTTCCTGCGCCCGCGGCGATTCCTGAGCAGCCTTGCCGGAATCCTCGTCTGCGGCATGCCGGTAAGGACTTATTTCCCGCTCAACATCACACAGGATGACATGGATGCAAGCCACATTAAAGTCGTCAGTTACAATGTCAACGATTTCTCCAAGAACGATGCCCTCAGGCGCGCCGAGATCTTTGACTTCATCCATTCCTGTGATGCCGACATCGTATGCCTGCAGGAAGCCAATTACCTTCCCTCAGAAAGGCGCATGATGGATTCCATCATGTCGCCATGGGCTTACCGGGACACCACCATGTTTTATTTCAACACGCTCAGCCTGTATACTCATCTTCCCATCCTGGACAAATGCATCGTACACGGCCCTGATTCGCCTCATGGCGCCGTCATCTACCGCCTGAAAAAAGACGGCGACACTATTGTCGTCATCAATTGTCACTTCTTTTCAAATTCCATCAGCGGAGACGACAAGGCCATGTTTAAGGATGTCGTCAAACAGCCCGCCAGAGAGGAAACAAAATCCAATATCCACTATCTGGCCCGTAAGATAGACGAAGCCGGCATCTCCCGTGCGCATCAGGCTGATGCGCTTCTTGAGTACCTACACCTATTCTCGCACCAGCCTGTCATCCTGTGCGGCGATTTCAACGACTCACCCCTGTCATACGTACACCGCTGCCTGACCTCCGTCCTCAACGACTCGTACACACGGGGAGGCAACGGTCCCGGCATTTCATACCATGAGGCCGGGATGTACTTCCGCATTGACCACATTTTGTGCAGCCCTCACTGGGATGTCCTGAAGAGCAAGGTGCGCAGTGACATCAAGGGGTCAGACCATTACCCCATATGCAGTTGGCTGATGCTTAAATAGCCGCTTCCCGACTTATTATCTTGCTATCACCTTCTTTCCGCCGCGAATATAGACTGCATCTTTTCTCAGAAGGTCTGTCCGGCGTCCCTGCAGGTCGTACCACGGGGCATCGGCACCACCGGTGGCCACCTTGGGCAACAGGATGCCGTCTTCTACACAAAATGATTCGTTGGCTTCATCCACGACAAAGGTTTTTACACCATTGGGGTTCACGCTGACATCATTCCATCTGATACTATCAGGCATCTCCTTCACCTATTTTCCAAACTTGACTATGCCTGTTGCACACTCGGCAAGAGCTTCCTACACCTTGGGGCAGTTCACAGTTAAGTCACTGATAGAACAACCGGAAAAAGACGACGTACCGAGGTAAGATATACTTTCTATTATTGTATTACAAAAATTAATCAGAAAATTTAAACCGCTATATTTTTCTGATGAAAATATACAAAGCTTTCAAAAGAATTGCAATTTTTAAAACTTTTTAATTGAGGTGTAAATATCTGTATACAATTGTATTATACGATATCCCCCAAAAAACGGCTTGACTTCTCCGGGAGGGTCGCTCCCGGAGACAGAAATCCTGCCCGCACCCCATACAGATGAGGTCATATCTGCCTGAAAATTTATGTTCAGCGATGGTGAACGTATGTTTCGCATCGGTGAACATACGTTTCGCACCGGTGAACGTACGTTCAGCATCGTGAAACATAAAATATATCGGGGGAAAATATCATTTCTCCGGCGGTGACGGACCATGGCTACAGCCTCTGGAACAACTGCACCTCCCGGGGCCGCTGAAAAAAATATTGTGCCATTATTTAAACGTATATGCGTACGCGCGAAAGAAAAAAATTCGCTTCCGGGTTGCAGAGGCCCTTGGGAGGAACCGGCAGAAAGGTGTGCACATGTTCAGTATGTCATCAGGAAATACCGTTCAGACGGGACAGGAGGGGGCAGGCGGCAGCTACGGAGAAGCCTTTATCTCCCTGGTTCTGCCACCCAGTTTCAAGGCTCTGTTTTCAGGTTGCGGACCCATTCATGCGAAAAGAAACTTAATAAGGCGGTCTATTTGTAATAAAATTATTATATTTGCACCCTAAAAATTGTGTCAATACACTTTATAACCAGAAATTAAAACAAAAAAATATTATCAATATGCAAAACAAAGGATTTGTAAAAGTATTTGCAGTCGCACTTGTACTGGTCTGCATCTACTATCTCTCCTTCTCCTTCGTGACACGCCATTACGAGAAGAAGGCAGCCGGCATGGAAGCCAAAGCAGCTCAAATCTACCTTGATTCCCTGAAGAACGAAAAGGTATGGTTTGGAGCCTATACCCTAAAACAGTGTCAGGAAATGCAGATTGGCCTGGGTCTGGACTTGAAAGGCGGCATGAACGTTGTCCTGGAAGTCTCCGTCCCCGACGTCATCAAGAGTCTGGCCGACCGCTCTACTGACCCCAACTTCACCAAGGCCATTGCCGAAGCCACCGCAGAGGCACAAAAGAGCCAGGATGACATCATCACCCTGTTTGTAAAACATTTTCAGGCTCTCGCCGGGAAGGATAAGCTGAACACCGTGTTTGCCACCCAGCAGCTGAAAGGCAAAGTCAACACGCGCAGCACAGATGCAGAAATAGAGTCCGTACTCCGCTCGGAGACCAAGGCAGCCGTTGAGAACTCCTACAACGTATTGCGCTCCCGTATTGACCGCTTCGGCGTGGCACAGCCCAACATCCAGAACCTTGAGGGCCAGATGGGCCGTATCATGGTGGAACTGCCTGGCGTGAAAGAGCCCGACCGTATCCGCAAATTGCTTCAGGGAAGTGCCAACCTGGAATTCTGGGAGACCTATGACGCATCGGTTGTCATTCCCTATCTGACTTCCCTGGACACCAAGTTGGCCAATGCAGGCGTGAACGATACAGCCAGCGTGGCTGAGACCGAAGCCCCGACAGCTGCCGAAGCTGACAGTTCAGCCGCTGAGGCATCGCTGAAAGCCAAGCTCGTCAGTGCCAGCCAGGAAAAGGAAACAGCCCGGAACACCGAGGCAGAAATTGAAAAAATCAAGAAAGAACATCCCCTGCTGAGCATCCTGCAACTTATTCCGGCACAGAATGCCGGCGGCAGCATGGTAGGCTATGCCCTGGCCCGCGACACGGCCGAAGTTGACAAACTGCTCAACTCAGAGACAGCCAAGAACGCCCTGCCCGAAGACCTGCAGCTCAAATGGAGCGTGAAGCCTTCAGAGATGTCATCCAAGATGGAAGTGTATGAGCTCTATGCCATCAAGACCGCTGGCTCACAAGGCAAGGCACCGCTGGAAGGCGACGTCATTGTCAACGCCCAGAACTCATTTGACCAGTTTGGACGCCCCTGCGTATCCATGGAAATGAACACCGATGGTGCACGCACATGGGCCAGCCTGACCAAGAAGAACATCAACCATGCCATCGCCATCGTATTGGACGGTGTCGTCTACAGCGCACCTAACGTCCAGAACGAAATCACCGGCGGACGCTCCGAAATCACAGGCCACTTCACGACCGAAGACACCAAGGACCTTGCCAACGTGCTCAACAGCGGTAAGATGCCGGCTCCTGCCCATATCGTCCAGGAGGAAATAGTAGGTCCGAGCCTCGGCCAGCAGTCTATCAATCAGGGATTCATCTCCTGCGTTCTGGCATTCATACTCCTGATGATTTACATGTGCTGCCTCTACGGCATCATCCCGGGTATGGTTTCCAACTTTGCCCTGTTGCTCAACCTCTTCTTCACCTTTGGTATCCTGACCTCCTTCCAGGCCGCACTGACCATGTCGGGTATAGCCGGTATGGTACTTACGCTGGGTATGGCCGTCGATGCCAACGTGCTGATCTATGAGCGCACCAAGGAAGAACTGCGTGGCGGCAAATCGCTGTACACCTCCATTAACCTCGGTTACAAGCATGCGCTGTCGGCCATCATCGACTCCAACGTGACATCCATCATCACGGGTATCATCCTGTTCAACTTTGGTACAGGTCCTATCCGCGGTTTCGCCACGACATTGATTATCGGCTTGCTGGCATCAGTGTTCACGGCTGTCTGCATCACACGCCTCTTCTACGACTACTATGTAGGAAAGAAGAACAAGTGGCAGAACATCACCTTCACCACAAAATGGTCGAAGAACCTGATGTCCAACCCGCAGTATCACTTCATGAGTTCCTACAAGGTATCGTTTACCATTACCGCCATCCTGCTCCTCATCAGTTTCTGCTCATTCTACCTGCGCGGCCTGAGCACTGGTATCGACTTTACCGGAGGCCGCAACTACGAGGTCAGGTTTGAACAGCCCGTTGAGCCCGAAGCAGTAAGGGCCCACGTCACAGCAGCCATGAAAGATGCCAACGTCTCCGTCATCGCCCTGGGCAATGACCACAAGACAGTGCGCATCACCACCAACTACCGTATAGAAGAAAACGACCCTGCCATTGATGCAGAAATAGAGAAGGTGCTGTACAACAGCCTCAGCGCAGGCAAACTGCTGAGCAGCCACGTTACCCTTGACGACTTCAAGAACACCGAGAAGCGTGACGGCGGCTCCATCATCAGTTCTCAGAAGGTGGGTCCCTCCATTGCCAAGGACGTTACCCACGGCGCCATCATCAGCGTGCTCCTTTCACTGGTGGCCATCTTCATCTATATCCTGATACGTTTCCACAATATTGCCTTCTCTATCGGCAGTACGGTGGCACTGGCATGCGACTCCACCTTGATTATCGGTACCTACTCACTGCTGTGGGGCGTGCTGCCGTTCTCACTTGAAGTCGACCAGACATTCATTGGTGCCATCCTGACGTGTATAGGTTACTCCATCAACGACAAGGTGGTTATCTTTGACCGCGTCCGCGAATATCTGCAACTCTACCCCAACCGCGAGAAACAGCTGCTCTTCAACCAGTCGCTGAACTCAACATTGGCACGTACCATCAATACTTCAACCACGACATTGGTAGTATTGCTTGTCATCATCTTCTTTGGTGGAGCAAGCATCCGCAGCTTCGCATTCGCCATGATTCTCGGCGTCATCTACGGCACATCATCCTCACTCTTCATCGCTGCACCGCTTGCATACCTTACCATACGGGGCAACAAGAAGATTCAGGAAGATAAAGACATCCGCATCCAAGATGCAACCGACATAAAGGCAAAAGCCTGATAAATATACAAGAAGAAGAAGCGTGCCCCTGACAACAGAGACACGCTTCTTTTTTTATTTACACCCCTAAGTAACAAAAGTTTTCTTAACTTTGTATCTCCTTAGACATTATAAAAGCATCTATCCGTATGAAAATAGAAGAACTCCTCATACCTTCTGTCGTTGCAGCCGTCAAAGATCTCTACGGCACGGCTATCGAAGAAAAACAGGTACAACTGCAAAAGACACGCCCGGAGTTTGAAGGCCATCTCACTCTGGTCGTCTTCCCCTTCCTGCGCATATCCCGCAAAAAACCGGAAGAAACAGCTCAGGAAATAGGAACCTGGCTGGCCGCAAATGAGCCCGCCGTTGACAAGTTCAACGTCATAAAAGGATTCCTGAATCTCTGCATTGCACCCGACTTCTGGGTTAAAATATTGGAACACATCAATGCCGACGAGCACTACGGCATACAGGCTGCCAGCCCCGATGCGCCGCTGGTCATGATAGAATACTCTTCACCCAACACTAACAAACCGCTCCACCTGGGACACATCCGCAACAATCTGCTCGGCTGGGCAATATCCAACATCATTGCTGCCAACGGAAACCGCATCGTCAGGACAAATATCGTAAACGACCGCGGCATCCACATCTGCAAGAGCATGCTAGCATGGCTCAAATGGGGCAACAATGCCACTCCCGAAACAACAGGCAAGAAAGGTGACCACCTGATAGGAGACTATTATGTAGCCTTCGACAAGCACTACAGGGAAGAAGTAAAGTCGCTCACCACGCAATATATGGCCGAGGGCATGACGGCAGAAGAAGCAACCGACAAGGCCAAAGAGAACGCCCCCCTCATCAGGGAAGCCCACGAGATGCTGGTAAAATGGGAAAACAACGACCCCGAAATCCGCACGCTGTGGGAAAAGATGAACAACTGGGTATACGACGGTTTCAACGAGACCTACAAGGCCCTAGGCGTTGCCTTTGACAAAATATACTATGAATCCCAGACCTATCTCGTGGGCAAGAAAGAGGTAGAAAAAGGACTTGAAGACGGTCTCTTCGTACGCCATGAAGACGGCTCCGTATGGGCAGACCTAAAACAAGAAGGACTAGACGAGAAACTCCTGCTGAGAAAAGACGGAACCTCCGTATACATGACCCAGGACATCGGAACGGCTAAACTCCGCTTCCAGGACTACCCCATCGACAAGATGATCTATGTGGTCGGCAACGAACAAGACTATCATTTCAAGGTATTATCCATCCTGCTGGACAAACTCGGCTTCAAATGGGGGAAAGACCTCGTACACTTCTCTTACGGCATGGTAGAACTGCCCAACGGAAAAATGAAGAGCCGCGAAGGCACCGTAGTAGACGCTGACGACCTCATCGCCGAAATGATCAGCACCGCCCGGCAGACCAGCGAGGAACTGGGCAAGTTCCAAGACATGACCAATGAAGAAAAAGACAATATCGCACGCACCGTAGGCCTGGGAGCACTGAAATATTTCCTGCTGAAAGTAGATGCCAAAAAGAACATGATGTTCAATCCGCAGGAAAGTATCGACTTCAACGGCAACACGGGGCCATTCATCCAATACACCTATGCCCGCATCCGCAGCGTGCTGAGAAAGGCCGCAGAAGAAAACATTGGCATACCCGCGACACTGCCTGCAGGCCTGACCGTATCAGACAAAGAGCAGGAACTCATCCAACATCTGGCCGAGTTCAAGGGCATCGTACAGCAAGCAGGCACCGAATACAGTCCAAGTACCATTGCCAACTACTGTTACGACCTGGTAAAGGAATACAATCAGTTCTACCACGATTACAGCATCCTCAGGGAATCAAATCAGTCAAACAAGCAACTGCGCCTCATGCTGTCGGCAAACATTGCCAAGGTTATCCGCACAGGAATGAACCTGTTAGGCATTGAAGTCCCTGAACGCATGTAGTCATCATCCTGTTTTTAATATGTCTGGAGGGAAAAAATATTATACCGTATGGACTGGCAAGGAACCTGGTGTCTATGACAACTGGGAGGAATGCCGCAAACATATACAAGGCTTCGCCGGAGCCAAATATAAGTCCTATCCCACCCATGACGATGCACAGCAGGCTTTTGAAGCAGGACCACCACAGGATTACTATCATTCCCGTCGCCCCAAGAAGGAAACGGCGATGCCTCCGGCGTACAGAAATGACACCGTCCTGCCACTGCCGCCCGATGTCACGGCCCAAGCCATTGCCGTCGATGCGGCATGCAGCAAAAACCCCGGCCCGATGGAATATCGCGGCATAGACCTCCGGACAGGGGCAGAAGTATTCCACTACGGACCTATTACAGGCACAAACAATATTGGCGAATTTCTGGCCATAGTACACTGCCTGGCTCTCTTGGACAAGCAAGGGGATAGTGACACCGTTGTCTACAGCGACAGCCGGAACGCCTTGCTGTGGGTAAAAAAAAGGCAATGTGCTACCAAACTCCAGGCAACAGAACAGACGCGGCAGGCTTTGCTCTTAGTTGAACGCGCCGTCAACTGGCTGCACACGCACACAATAAAAAACCGACTGATAAAATGGGAAACCGACAAGTGGGGAGAAATTCCCGCTGACTTCGGAAGGAAATAACCAACACGCAACCTATGAAAGAATTCTTCAAGATGATGGGCCCCTACTTCATTCCCTATAAAGGATATGTTGTATGCACATTATTGCTTAACATCCTGGCAGCAGTCCTCAATGTCTTTTCCTTTACATTGCTATTGCCCATCCTGAACATCCTCTTCAAGATTGACCAGAAACACTATGATTTCATCCCATGGGAACAGTGCAGCTGGAATAACCTCAAGGATGTCCTCATCAATAACGGCTATTATTTTTCCCAGACTGTATGCGCAGCCTTCACGCCTGCTACGGCACTACTGCTCTTCGGCGGAATCCTGGCCTTCCTCACCATGCTCAAGACCGGCGCATACTTCGGAGGTTCTGCAACCCTGATGCCCATCAAGACAGGTATCGTAAGAGACATCCGCGCAAACATCTATAAAAAAATATTGTACCTGCCTCTGTCATTCTTCACCGAAGAACGCAAAGGAGATATCCTTGCCCGGGTCAGCACTGATGTCAATGAAGTAGACGCATCCATTACGAGTTCCCTGGACATGGTTATCAAGAATCCCATCTTCATCTTAATATATGTCGGCACTATGTTTGCAGTCAGCTGGGAGTTGACACTGTTCACCCTGTTGGTTGTCCCCTTCCTGGCAGGTGGAATCGGAAGAATCGGCAAGAAATTGAAAAGCAAATCCCTGTATGCCCAATCGAAGTGGAGCGATGGATTAAGCCAAATAGAGGAAACGCTTGGAGGCCTGCGAATCATCAAAGCCTTTGTGGCTGAAAAGAAAATGGAAGACCGCTTCGTTGCCGTCAACAATGAATACCGCCGGGCTTCCATGCGCGTAGCCATCCGGCAATCATCGGCTCACCCCGTCAGTGAATTTTTAGGGACTTGCATGATCGTCATTGTGCTGTGGTTTGGCGGCTACCTCATATTTTCAGGAAATTCTCCGATAGATGCCAGCATATTTATCTACTTTCTTGTCATCCTCTATACGACCCTCCAACCCATAAAAGATTTGTCAAAGGCAGGCTACAGCATTCAAAAAGGCATGGCCTCCATGGAGCGCATCAACAAAATCCTGCGAGCCCGGAACCCTATCAAGGAAAAGGTCCATCCTGTCCATACCCAAGGGCTTACATCACAAATAGAATTCAGGAATGTCTCCTTCAGCTACAATGAAGGCAAGGACATCCTGCATGACATCAACTTGATTATTCCCAAAGGCAAGACTATCGCCTTAGTCGGCCAATCAGGTTCAGGCAAGTCCACCCTGGTTGATCTCATACCACGTTTCCATGACATTCAGGAAGGGGAGATTCTCATTGACGGTATCAACGTCAAGGATATGTCCATACTCTCTCTCCGAGGCATGATCGGCAACGTCAATCAAGAAGCTATCCTTTTTAACGACACCATATTTAACAATATTGCTTTCGGCGTCAACAATGCAACACAGGAACAGGTTGAAGAGGCCGCCCGCATCGCCAATGCCCACGATTTCATCATAGAGATGGAACATGGCTACCAAACCAATATCGGAGACCGCGGATGCCGTCTATCGGGCGGACAGCGGCAACGTATATCCATTGCACGGGCTATCCTTAAAAATCCTCCCATTCTCATCTTGGATGAAGCTACATCTGCACTCGACACAGAATCAGAACGCCTTGTACAAGATGCTCTGGAGAAACTCATGAAATCACGCACTACCATCGCCATTGCCCACCGTTTGTCAACCATCAAGCATGCCGATGAAATCAATGTCCTCCACGAAGGAAAAATCATCGAGACCGGCACCCACGAGGAACTCATTGCCCTCGGTGGATATTACAAGAAACTCCACGACATGCAGCAGCTATAACCGGCGCATATACTTTTCTTTTCATGAAAGAACGCATACTTTTCCTTTTCAGGCTCTACTTTACATACGTCGTTTCATTCCTGCTGATGAAACCTGTTTTCATGGTATATAACTCTTCGGCATCGGCTTTTTCCTTTACAGATGTCATTCAGGTTATTTCCCACGGGCTCATCATGGACTGCTCTGTATCGGGCTACCTGATTGCCTTTCCCATGCTTCTCACCATTCTTTCGGTATGGATACCCTTAAAAAAATGGTGGAAACGGCTTCTGACAATCTATGCCGGCATCGTTGCACTGATTTTGGCCATTATCCTTATTACTGACTGTGCACTATATCCGTTCTGGCAATTCAAGTTGGATGCCATTGCCTTATCCTACATTGATTCCCTCAAAGGGGCTGTCGGCAGCGTTTCTGCCATATTTGCCGTGACTGGCTTCCTGACTATCGGCATACTTGCCCTATGCCTGTTCTTCCTGCAATACCGTTGCATTCCGCCAACACTGGAAAAAACTCCACACCGCCTATCCACTATGGCGGCGCTCATCATCTCAGGCGGTATCGCTTTTATCGGTGTGCGTGGAGGTGTCGGAAAATCCAACATGAACGTTGGTACGGTCTACTACTCAGAGAACATCTTCTATAACCATGCTGCCGTAAATCCTGCCTTCAGCCTTCTATACTCTTCTCTCAAAGCCAAAAATTTTGGCAAGATGTACCGCTTTTTCCCAGAGTCACAATCCGACAGCATTTTCCAGACTGCAAACTATTCCACACAGAGCAACCATACAGACAGCCTGCTAACCACCTCTCAACCCAATATCCTATTGGTCATCCTGGAGGGATTCGGCGGAACTTTTATTGAGCATCTTGGAGGTGCCAAAAACATTACTCCCCATTTTGACAGGCTTATCGGCGAAGGAATTTTTTTCTCAGATTTCTATGCCAACAGTTTCCGTACTGACCGTGGTCTCGTCAGCATTCTGAGCGGTTATCCCGCCTTTCCAGAAATTTCTGTACTGCAATATCCCGAAAAATCTCAAAAGATAGGCTCCATCGGTGCCTCCCTGAACCGCAGCGGATATACAACAGAATTCATCTATGGCGGTGACATCAATTTCAAGAACATCAAGGGATACCTGCTTTCCAATGGTTACCAGAACGCTCTCGGTGACACTTATTTCCCCAGCAACGTCCGAACCACCCATGCATGGGGAGTTACCGACGCCATCGCTTTTGACACGGTTTACCAGCGCATCACACACAAACCTGTGAGTCAGCCTTGGTTTATGACCTTTCTGACTCTTGCGAGTCATGAACCCTGGACAGTTCCCTTCAAACGCAACGGATTGGATAAAGTAGCCAACAGCATGGCCTATGTCGATGACTGCATCGGCAACTTCATAGAACACCTGAGACAGACGCCACAATGGGATAATCTATTGGTCATTTTCCTGCCCGACCACGGCATTGGCTATCCACAGGGACTTACAGAGGCCGACATACGCCGATACCATGTACCCATGCTTTGGCTCGGCGGTGCCGTCAAGGAACCGAAGGTTATTGACAAAACATGTAATCAGACCGACCTTGCCGCTACATTGCTGGGACAACTGGGGATAAACCATTCTTCCTTCCGCTTCAGCCGCGATGTCATGAGCCAAGACTATCACCCTCTTGCCTTTCACACGTTTGACAACGGCTTTGCCGTCATAGACTCTACAGGCCATACCGTCTACGACCTGACGGCTTCAAAAACATTAACTGCTTTCCCACAGAAGTCAGAAGAACGAATCAATCTGGGAAAAGCAATGTTACAGAAATATATTGGAGACTTTGTCTCACGATAGCCATTCTTGCCAACCCTTCCTGCAAAGAAGACTGCCGGCTCCCCCTCTTTTCCTTTCCTGACCCTGAGCTTACTAAAGCCGACTGACTGTTTTTACATCAGCCGGATATCATACTTGCCTCCTGCGGAACAAAAAACACGCGAGAGATGCAGAAACAAACTTACATTTCGCTATATTTTACATTCGCCGATGCTGAATGCATGCTCCCGACGGTGGAGATAAACTCAGACGGAGGAAGAAAACCAATGCAATACATTGCCCATAAACCTCAATAATACACCGGTGATACTAAGTTGTAAAACACATATACAGAACGATTATTTTTCTTTTATTCAGCACAAAAAAGTTAATCAAATATTTGGTAAGAAAAGAATTATATCCTAAATTTGCCTATTAAAGTCATTTATGTCACACTTTTTTATTTAATTGAATTATGAAAAGAGCTTACACCTTTGGTATTTTCTGCATCGCACTGTTTGTTGTGCTCTGCCTGCCAGCTACGGCTCAGAACACACCACAAAATGCACAACGTCAAAGACCAGCTGCCGGCAACGGGCAGAACAGACCTGGTATGATGAGTTTCAAGAGTTCTCCTCTGGAAGGAGTATGGCAGGCTTGCAACGTCAAGGAAGAAGGCGGGCAGGTTCACATGCAGCTTACTCCTTGTCTTAAGATGATAGGTGCCACCGGCATGTATCAGGATATTACCGTAACCACTTCTGCCGAAGGCAGTATCGTCACTGAAAATGGTTTCTACATGCAATTGAACGATTCCACTTACAGACGTGAAATAACTGCATGCAGCGATACCATTGCCGCCAAGAAATACGACAAGAAAATTGTTGTAGAAGTCCAAGGCAGCAAGTGGCTGGTTATCGCTTATACATCTGTTGACGGGAAAGAGACTTATCAGGAAGTCTGGAAGCGCATCAGCACAACAGCTCCTATCTCCATGAGAAGAACAATGTCACGAGGCAACTGGAATCATGGCAGTCAGTCAGGCAACAATAGTAATACACAACGCCAACGCCGGAGCAACACGGGTGGAAATGCCTTTCAAGATGAAATCAACAATGCTATGAAAGAAATGGGAGACGATTCTTTCTGATTTTTTCTGAGAACTTACATACTTTTTCTATTATTAATTAATTTATTTTTTATGAAACATTCCTTACTTATAATGTTCATCTTTCTGATGAATGCAATGGAAATTGTCAGTATGTCAGCTCAATCTTGGGCCGTCACTGACACTCTCATTGAAGAGGGTTACTACCGTCTGCATGTACGCGAATGGACAGGCTCAACTTCAAAAATCCAAAAAGGTATTGACAGTTGTATGACCATTGCTACATACACGACAACCAGCAATTCTGCCGGTGACCCTTTGTACAACTCAGGTAAAAAAGCCCTCTTCGTCCGTGGTGTTTCCACCATGAACCCTGACGACTGGAGCTACATCTGGCATTTCAAGAAAGCCGGCATGAAAGACGGCCACCAGACCTGGATTTTGAAAAACTGCGGTCCACAGGCTGAAACCTATTTCCAGCCCGATTATCGTCCCTACGGACAAGCAAACTTCATCTGGGCCACAGGAGTTATTCAGGACAGCGTATTCCTGCGCACCAAGGACTACGGAAGTACTGCAGCTAGAAATTACAGCACTCGCAGCGGTACAGCCGTCTTTAACCGCGAGGATGAAACCAGCTGCCCAGGAGCAATCTTCATGCGTCCGACCAGCAACTTCTGGCGCTTCCGCGTCG
The DNA here is from genome assembly GCA_902773055.1 of uncultured Bacteroidales bacterium. Taxonomy (GTDB): domain Bacteria; phylum Bacteroidota; class Bacteroidia; order Bacteroidales; family Bacteroidaceae; genus UBA6382. Next base: position 10,979 of record CACYCZ010000127.1, on the reverse strand, counting down.
GCGGCAGTCAATTGATAAAGCTTAACAGCTACAACCGCACAGGTCTCCAAGAATTTATCCTGGAAAAAGTTGACCTCTCCGAGCAAATGGCACGCATGCAGCTGAACGAATATATCACAGACCTGAGAGGTCTGGGACTGAAAGTCGGTGCCAATCCCGGTAACGTCAGCTCTGAGACAGCTTTCACTGCTTTCGACAATGTATTGACTGAAGCCACAGCCCTCTTCGAAGGTGTTGCCGTAGCAAATGAAAAATACACAGAAATGCAAGAAAAGCTGAAGACAGCATATGAGAATGTTAAGCCCTACATTGTGCCTTTAGACGGCTATGTACGCATCCGTGCCAAGGCTCTTTACAAGACTGGCGAAATCTTCAAGGCTAAGTGGATGGTTCCTTACGATGATAGCCAACGGCGCGTGAAAGATACCCAATATTTCGCCCTGCCTGATGCCGCAGGAGACATCCTGCAATGGGGACGCAACGACGCCCGTACCGGATGGTATCCAACAAAATGGAAACTGGGTTATGAATTCAATTCCAACGAAGGCGATTTCCTGCCTCAGGAATACATATGGCACGTTCAGCCTACAGGCAATGGCAATTACACCCTGAAGAGCTGCGCTGAAAGCGATGTTATAGGTGATCTCACCTATATGGACATGGCCCTTGTATGGACAAAATACAATAAGGGTGACATACCCGATGAGTCCAAAGACCCATTCTGCGAGTTTGGTATGAGAGGTACACCTGCCAGCCAGACTATTATCCGCCACGTCACAGCCAATGAGTTTAATATGAGTGACACTCTCTGGCCCGATGTCCTGATTGGCCTGACCCACTACAACCACATGGCTGGAACATGGGGACACAGCGCAGGAGCTTTGGGACAGTATGTCTTTGAAACAGTAGATCCATCATTCATCACACCTAAATTCAAGTTGAATGAAGCCATTACTGAAGCTGGCGGTATCGTCGTTGACTGGAATCCGAGTGAGAATCCCGGCTGTTTGAAACTCAGTCTGGCCCAACCCATGCTGGATGCCCTGGCTGCAGCCCGCAAGGTATACAATAAGAACAGCGCTACAGACGCTGAGTACAGCGCTGCAGAACAGGCTTTGGTTGATGCAACAGATGCTCTCAAACTGAAACTGATTGACACAGCCAACGTTGTCAACCCAATTGAAGAAGGATACTACAGGTTCGTCAATGCCAATGCACGCTTCCAGCAGAAGCAAAACGACAATGCCATTGGCGTTATCTATGCAACAGGAACAAACCAACTCCTATGGGATGTTAACCTGAAAGACGACATGAAGAATCCATATAAGATCTTCAAGATTGAGAAACTGGGCGATGGCACATTCAGCGCAATGAATGTAGCCACAGGAAAGTATATCACTGGCAAGGGTGAAAACGGCAATGCCGTCATCCTAGGCAAAGAGCAGAAAGGACTTCAGTTCATCAATGACGATGGCGGCGACCGCTCAGAAACCAAGTATAACTGGTTCCCCACACGAGGTCACTATCACATTGCCGTAGCATCCAATGCCTTCCTGACACCCAACGGTCATTCATCTGGCACAGGAACAAGCGGATATGTTGAAGCCATCGGTCCGGCTTCGCAAGCCAACCGCCTCTTTGACCGCTGGGTTCTGCAAAAAGAGACCGATGCCAACATGATTAAGTCTATTGAGAATGGTGAGTTCTCTCAGGCTACAAGTCAGATGAAAGTTGCCATCGAAAATGCCAACAACATGGGCGAATACCTCCATGCTTACACCATTAAGATGGATGAACCGCTCATCACAGACGTTACTGACGGACGTGGCAGCTGCAACATCCGCAACACCTGGACAGACGGCCAGATATATACCGCCGGCCAGATGTCAACCAATGCACCTGCGCTGACACTGCAGCCCCTTATTGAGATGGAAGACTACTACTGGTGGATGAGTCGCTGGAGTGGAGCTGGTCCTTCTGCAGAAGACCATTATCTGCAGTATGACCTTCGCGACAAGCCACAGCAAACTTTCAGTTTCCTGTATAAGACTCGCTGCCGCAACATCCCCGTTGTCGGAGCCGATGCTGACTATGGTCACAAATATCGTCCCACAGCATTCGATATCTACGCAACAAACACCCCCGAAGATGCTTCTTCATGGGTTAAGGTAAAGGAACTCAATAACATGCCGTTCCAGACAGACGTACGCTATCGTACCTATCGCTCTCCTGTTATTGAAATGGATCAGCCTTACCGCTATATCCGCATCTCCGTTCCCGCCAACCTCAATGGAGGCAAGATTACCGGGCATGCCTATTGGTCAGCAGGCTTCCTGCAGCTCTATCCTGCAGTATATGACGAAGCCAACTCTCCCATCACGTGGAACACAGAAATTCAGGCCGCTGTTGAGAAACTAAATGCAGCGATTGAAGAAGGTAAGAAGCAGTTAGCCGCAGGAGCTGCTCAAGTTGAAACCGTTGACGATATTGAATCAGCCATCAACGACATCAAGAACTGCACAGCCGATACAATGGCTCTCGCTGCCAAACTTATTGATGCACGCGCCCTGTATGACTCTGCCTACGTAGAAGATGACTTGGAACTGCAGCAGTTCGGTGACGTCACAACTGAGCAGAAAGCCGAATTCAGGGCAGCTATGCAACAGGCTTATGATGCCATGGCACCAGCCGCTCACCCGACACAGGAGAGCATCAATGCAGCCTTAGCCAAACTGGAGAAAGACTGCGAGGACTTCCAGGCTCTGAGAAAGAAGTTTGATGAAGGCAAATGGTACTACATCACCAGTACAGCCATGGTTTACGACAATGCAAACTTCTCTTCCTATGGTTCCGACAACTATAAAGTATATCATACTGCACGGCCGGAATATCGCTATGGACATGCAATGTTTGTTACCGATGCCAATGCACAGGATGCCTATAATCAGGAAAGCGCTGCAGGCAAAGTTGGTCCTATCCGCTATGGTTATTACTGGGACTTCAAAGCAGCACGCGACAATGCAGGTGTAGAAGGCTTTGAATATAAAGTTTCAGGTGCACAGAACTGGACTAATGTAGCCAAACTTGACCTGCGTGACGGTAACATTGAATTGGTTGAGAATAATCCTGCTGCCATGTGGCGTTTCAAGAAGATGCCTGGCGAGAAAGAACTCTACGCCGTTCAAAACCGTGCTACAGGTATGTATCTGGGACGTAATCAGGATAATGACTGGTACATTACTCAGAGCAAAGAGCCTATCGGATTTGAAATTAACCTCCTGGGCCGCAACCAATACGAAATCGTCAATGTTGACACCATCAATGGTCTGTCAGTCACAACCAAGAAAGTACTGGATGAACCATTGCATTCACAGAAGAACGACCTCCGTATGGTATGGTATGGTTCAGAGAATGTCACATCCAACTCAGGCCGCGGCTATGGAACAGCCAGTTCCTATACATTCAAGCCTGTAGATGAAACAAGCGTTACAGACTTCTTGTTCCCCGTAAAGAACAACAACATCCAGATTATCACTCTGCCGTGTGCGATCAATACCGATTACCTCGTTGCAGACAACACCGACCTGGCATGCTACGGACTCAAGAATGTCACCATTAAGAATGGTACTGACTTCAGCCTTGAATTGGTAGAGAAAAACAGCTTCAATGCAGGTGAACCTTTCGTTCTCATCACAGGTGATCCCGAAAAGGCTGACAGCCGCGATTCAACAAGCCTGTGGATGCCCTCATATGCAGAGCCTGTAACCGAAAGCAAGACCGTAAATGGCCTCGTAGGTCTCCTCAACGGCCAGACAGTCGTTGCTGGCTATGGCATCTTTGAAAATGCCGCTGCAGTAGCTACAACTGATGCAACATTCGTCAATGGTCGAACAGGATATATTGACCCGACTCAAGTTTCTGACCTTGAAGTTCCAGCTGGAGCAAAAGTCATTACCTTGGAAGGTCAGGGTATCATCAATGCCATACACTCAGCTGTATCATCAAACAAGAACAATAAAGTTGATGTCTTCAGTGTTGACGGCAAACTGCTACGCCACGATGTCAAAGCCTCTCAGGCCACCCAAGGCTTGAAGAAAGGCATATACATTATAGGCAAAGAAAAGGTAATGGTTAAATAAGCCACTACCCTTTACTCTTATACAAGAAAGGCGTTCACCATTGTGAACGCCTTTCTTATTTTTAAAACAACTCCATTTTCGCCATGCTGCACATATTTAGGCCGTGTCTCCCCGAATCTGCAATTCAGTCATCCATACTTCCTCCATAGCAACAAGAACACAGCATAACACTATTTCAACATAGCATAAGAAACACATAACTTCTATATGCGCATTCCGTCGTTTCTCCATGAATCTATATAAACATATCTGCCTTATTTCTTCTGAGCTACCAAGATATACAAACAACATCTTTCACCATAAATACAGAAAGAATCCCTGTTCTAACAAAGCATGAACAGGGATTCTTTTATTCTACGAGGGAATAACTAACCTTCCACTTTATATTATGGTATTATCTTGAACGAATAACCTTGAGCTTTAAGCCACTCTATTGACTGGGGCAATGCTATCCATAATTTGTCTGCACTCCTTAAAGAATCGTGGAAAGTGATAATCGATCCCATACGCGTATATCGCTTCACGTTGAACAAGACATCCTCTGCGGTCAGATGCTTGCTGTAATCGCGTGTCACGACATCCCACATAACCAACTTATAATGCTGCCGCAGAAAGAAATACTGCTCCCATTTCATCCATCCGTAAGGAGGCCTGACCAAGTTACTATGAATATACTCGTCAGCTTTATCAAAGTTATTGATATAACTGCGGATACCATGCCGCATTCCCCCTATATGGTTAAAGGAATGATTGCCCAGCCGGTGACCCGCCTGCTTGACCATCTCAAACTCCCGAGGATGTTTCCGGATATTGTCACCAACCATAAAAAAGGTAGCTTTGACATTATAATGATCCAATATCTCCAACACGCGCGGAGTAACATCGGGAATAGGGCCGTCATCAAACGTAAGATAAACGACTTTATGTTTTTTATCCAACCGCCACAGGGCATCGGGATAAAACCAGCGAAACCACAATGGCGGTTGTTCAATAAACATCAGTTGCCAAGATTTATATTAATACCTTTAGATGTCAACATTGCATAATAGTTTTCAGCCATCTCCGTATATTTGGAAGCATTAGGCATCTTCTCCTTACGCATAATATTGACGGCTGTCAACATTTCAGAAATACGGATCGTACATTCAGAGGCATATGACATTAAGCCATTGGAAGAGTAAAGCATATACCAATCCAAATACTGCTTGGAAGACTCTAACAATTGTATCAGGAGTTTCTCAGCTTTGTCCTTTTTACCAACTGCAGCCCAGCTACGCGCCAACTCGGTAGTGCCACCTATATTGTTCGTATAAGAAACAGCATGGTTGGGAATCTCCTTTTCGCTCCGCTCCAGAACTTCCAGAGCGCGTTTAGTGTCTCCCCGGCGTATCAGTTCATCAGCAAGGATAGAGAACATGCGGCGATGTGTCCAACACATACCCCTTACCGTCTGGTCCAAATAGACATTCGGATCACTGATATTACCATATTTGTATTTATGCATCATGTTGTCATACATCTTATCGGCATCAACAAACCGACCTGCCTTTGCAGTGTTGAATGGTGACACGCGATAAGCTAATCCCTCTTGAATAAAGTTATCACTCAAATTCATGTAGTTGTCGCGTCCGACAGTTACGGCAAAGTAGATAGGTCTTTCCCAATCTGCCTGCGCCAACATTTCCAACAACATCAAGTGATTCTTATACAAAGCGTTTTTAGTAACCTTCATACATATATAATCGGGGATAGAATCACTTATCATCGTCATACCTGAGCGACGCACCTTTTCCTTATCGACCGAAATAATAATACTGTCAGTCGGTATAACATGCATATTAGGATCCGTACTGCGAATCCAGTATTTCAGTATATTCTTCAATTCATAAGGATTGTCACCCAACATCTTGCGTGCTCCTTCCGGATCTTCTTTATATAAAGCATCTATCTGAGCTTTCATTTCCGGGCGAACCTGAACATAATCATTCGTTCCTGAAAGATATTCAGCCCTGCCCCATGTGATGGGAACTGCCGGAGCATCGTATGTAGGCCTTCTCAACTGGTCTATATACCAATCTGTCTGCAGATAGCTAAGATTGCATACACGCACATCTGTACGCTTGCCTTCTGTTTCCTGAGCATACCACAGCGGATAAGTATCATTGTCGCCATTTGTATACACGATTGGATTACCTTTTTCCTGCAAGGAGTTCAAATAATTCTGTCCAAAGTCACGACATGTATAACGGTCACTGCGGTCATGGTCATCCCATGTCTGAGTAGCCATCTGGACAGGTACCAGCAGACATATTAATGATACTATGGAAGCCTTGCCTGTTTCGCTGAACTTGATATTTTTCAGGTATTCCACAATAGCAGCAACGCCAAAGCCTATCCAGATAGCAAATGCATAGAAAGAGCCTGCATAGGCATAATCACGTTCACGCGGTTGCGATGGTGTCTGATTCAGATAAAGAACTATGGCAATACCTGTCATGAAAAACAGGAAGAACACAACCCAGAATTGGCGAATACCCTTCTTACCTCTATATGCCTGCCAGAAAAGTCCTATCAGACCTAAGATTAGTGGCAACATATAGAATACATTGTGTCCCTTATTTTCCTTCAAGTCATCAGGCAATTTACTCTGATCTCCCAGACGCAGGTTATCTATAAACGGTATACCTGATATCCAGTTGCCATGTTCAGCCTCACCCATACCCTGAATATCGTTTTGGCGGCCTGCGAAATTCCACATGAAGTAACGCCAATACATGAAATTCAGTTGATATGACAAGAAGAAGCGGATATTATCCAATTGGGTTGGCATCTTTATCTGCATCGTCTGGTCTCCGCGATTATATGTCACCATACGACCCGTTACACCGCCGAGCCATGATTCATAATCCTGAGCATGGTGGTCGTCCCATATACGTGGGAACAGCATATTCTGGGCATACACATAATCGCCTTTATTACCTATATGCTTGTATTCATCGGGTTCGTTCGGATTGGTCTTTTCGGGACGGATATAAATCGGAGCCTTCTCCCTGCGCACAGGTACAAGATAGCTTCCCTCACGCTCCAGTTTAACCTGAGATGTATATGCAGGTCCATAAAGCAACGGCGTAGACCCATACTGGTCACGGTTCAGATATTCTGCCAAAGAGAAGACGTCTTCAGGTGAACCCTGGTCCATCGGCGGATTAGCTGAAGACCGGATAACAACCAAGGCATAGGAGGAATAACCTATCATCAGCATCAGGAAGCACAATGTCACTGTATTCAGTATACGTGGCAACTGCGTATAGGATGCTATCTTCTTAACCTTGAACAGCAGTACCCAAAGGATTCCAAGCAGGATTATTCCGCATACGACGCATGTAGCACCATAGCCGTAGAAAGGTATACCCAACATCGCTACAGAGGTTATAAAGGACATGCACATACGCGTTCTGCTCTTGGCTGTATAGCTTTCATATATGCTCCACAATACTATAGCTATCAACAGGAACATATATAGCAGGGCTCCAGTGTTATACGGCATGTGCAGCGTATTGACAAAGAGCAGCTCAAACCAACCGCCCATTTTGACCAGTCCCGGCACTATGCCATACAGAATGACGACAATAAATATGAATGATAATGCCAACACTGTCAAAGAACCTTTGAGATTGGCATCCTCGCACTTTTTATAATAGTAAATCAATACTATTGCCGGGATACACAACAAGTTCAATAGGTGTACTCCTATGGAGAGGCCCATCAAATAGGCTATCAATACCAGCCATCTGTCGCTATGGGGTTTGTCTGCATTGTCTTCCCATTTAAGTATCAGCCAGAACACCAATGCCGTAAACATTGAAGAGAATGCGTATACCTCACCTTCCACGGCACTGAACCAGAAAGTATCACTGAAGGTATATGCCAATGCTCCCACTGCACCCGAACCGATAATGGTAATCATCTGTGCTGTTGTCTTTACTTCTCCCTCGTCGCATATCAGTTTACGCACCAGATGAGTTATTGTCCAGAACAGGAACAATATACATGCAGCACTCAGTAATGCTGACATGGTATTTATCATCTTTGCAACCTGCGACGGGTCGCTGACGAACTGGGTAAAGAAGTTACCGAACAGCATGAAGAACGGTGCCCCGGGCGGGTGGCCTATCTCCAGTTTATATGCGGTTGTTATAAACTCCGGGCAATCCCAGAAACTGGCGGTCGGTTCTATGGTGGAGCAGTACACAAACGCTGCTATCAGGAACACAACCCATCCTACTACATTGTTTACAATCTTATATTGTTTCATATTTCAAATTATAGTTTCTGCATTTTAATGCACAAAGATATAGCAAAAAACCTTTATCGGCGACACAACATATGTGAAAATATTACCAAATTACGACCCTGTCCTCAGGTGCGAGATACATCTTGTCGCCCTGTTTGATACCAAAAGCCTTGAAGAAGGTGTCAATGTTGCGCAAGGTTGCATTCACGCGCCAGCGCCCCAGGCTATGAGGGTCACTTTTCGTCTGCTGATAGGCAGCCTCGTCGGTTATATTCTCCGCCCATATACGGCCGTAACTCAGGTAGAAACGCTGGTCGGGTGTAAAGTCGTCAATTTTTGTATTGCCTTGTCCCTGTTCTGTTTTCTTAAAGGCATCGTATGCGATGCGCAGTCCGCCCTGGTCAGCGATATTCTCACCGAGGGTGAGTTTGCCGTTTGCATGCTCATCCTTGACGACTACAATCTTGTCAAACTGACCGGCGAGTTTCTCTGTGGTCTTGGTAAAGTTTTCCCTGTCCTTTGCCGTCCACCAGTTGCGCATATTGCCATTGGCGTCAAACATGCTCCCCTGGTCGTCAAATCCGTGGGTCATTTCGTGACCTATCACAACTCCTATAGCGCCATAGTTTACGGCATCATCGGCCTTAGGGTCAAAGAATGGTGCCTGCAGTATGCCGGCAGGGAATACTATTTCATTGGACAGAGGGTTGTAATAGGCATTAATGGTCTGAGGTGTCATACCCCATTCTTCCCTGTCAACCGGTTTGCCGTTTTTCTTCAAATTGCGCTTTGTTTCACAGAGGCTGGCAGCCTTGATGTTTTCATACAGTGACTTACTTGCGTCAATGGTCAAATCGGAATAGTCGCGCCACTTGTCGGGATAACCCACCTTTACGGTAAAGGCATTCAGTTTCACCAGACTGTTGATTTTAGTGCTGTCGCTCATCCATGTCAGCGAGGCGATATGTTCTGCCAGGGAATTGCGCAGGTTGTTTACCAACTTCAGTATTTTTACCTTAGCCTCTTCCGGGAAATACTTCTCGACATACAATTGCCCTACTGCCTCGCCCAGCAGGCTGTTAGGGTATCCCTGTGCACGCTTCCAGCGGGGCTGACGTTCTTTCTGTCCGCTCAGGGTGCGGCCGTAGAAGTCAAATGCTGTTTCTGCTATTTCATCGCTCAGATAATTTGTCGAACTTGTTATCAGGTCTCCGGCAATGTAGTCCCTGATTTGCTGCTCTGTCATCTCGGCCATATATTTCTGCGCCACGGCCATTACCTTGGGCTGGGTCAGGATGACCTGCTTGAGTCCCTTCAGTCCCAATCGTTCAAAATACAGTTTCCAGTCTATTGCCGGATATTCCTCCTGCAGCATGTCAAGCGTATAAATGTTATACTGCTTTGTATAGTCGCGAGCTTCCGCACGGCTCATTTTAGCCTCAGCAAAGGCGTATTCTATGTCGTAAATGGTCTTGACGGCACGTTTGGCTTCCTTGTTGGAGTAACCCGACAATACAAAGAGTTTCTGCAGGGTCTGGCGATACTGCTCCTGTATTTTCTTGGAGTCTGCGTCTGTCTTCAGATAATAGTCTCTGTCGGGCAGGCCCGATGTTCCGGCACTCAGATATACCACATTCATATTGGAATTCTTCAGGTCAGCCTCGACGCCTATACCGAAGAATGCCCCGCTCAATGTCGTATGAAGTTCTGCCAATGCGGCGGCGAGGTCGGATTTTTTAATCTGGTTGATCTTGAGCAGATCCTGCTTCAGCGGATTGGCTCCTTCGCTGTTGAGCCTTGTGCTGTCCATCGCCAGATTATACAAATCGGTGACTTTTTGCCCCACTGATCCCTGAGCATGCTTCAATGACGACAACTCGGCAAACAGTTCCTTGATCTGTTCACGGTTTTTCTCGTTCAACTCGTTAAACACGCCATAGCGTGCATATTCTGCGGTAAGAGGATGAGACTTCATCCAGCCTCCGCCGGCATACTCATAAAAATTTTCACCTGCCGGCATCTGAGGGTTCATGTCTGATATCTGTATACCGGGCTTCATATCCTGAGCCTGTGCTGATGCTGTCGTCAGCATGGCTATACACAACATTTTTGTCACTGTTCTCATGAAATAATCATTTATTCTTTACAAACTTAGTGCAAAAGTACAAAGAATAACTTTCATAAGATAGCGGTTAAGCCCGAAAACCATCTTGCCGATGGTTTTTTTATGCCTGCAGAATACCCTGACTATGCAGCTTCGCTGCAAGACAACCTGCCTTTTGGGGAGGGAGGAGGGCGGTTGCTTGTCCTGTCCTATGCCGCCAGGTCAAGGACAAACAATTTTCCTGCCTTGGCGGATGTATATCCTGCCTTTCTGCGGATGCTCCACGGGGCGTCCCTGCAGGTCGTAGCAGGCGGCGTCGGCAGCGTTCACCTTGACAGGCCTGATTCCTGCAGGTGGGGGCAGTTCCCTGACGCCTCCCCTGAATACCTCCTCGGTCCATCCGGCGGCTATGTAGGCAGCCTTCTTGCCGTAGGGCACCGTC
>CACYCZ010000126.1 GCA_902773055.1 uncultured Bacteroidales bacterium | reverse complement strand
GACGGCATCGCAGGACGCGCCACCACATGGGCAAGTCTTTCACACTGGGAGAATCACTGCATATAAGCCTTGCAGTCATCATATACCGTCCGACATTTTTTCTATGCGTCCCGACTGGTATTTTTTAATCATTTTAACAGAATTTAATGTTTCTACACCCTGCCTGGTATAGCATGAAAAACGCACAGGCCTCAGCGTTTTTGCTACAAGGCCTTGTAGTTTTTGCTGCAAGGCTTCGTAGCAAAATCTCGCAGGCCTGCAAAATTCACCCCCGACACAGAGCACTCTGGGGGGAGGGGGGAGATCAGTCCGAAACACCCACCCAATGTGTTAACAAGTGTTAAACGAGAGGCATTTGCCGACAGCAGACTCTGACATTTCTGCACAATGCAAAAAATAATTAACTTTGCAATATCAGAATATCTCAACGATTTCTGAAACACAAGTTTGCTAAGACTAAACAAGCAGACAAACATTATAGAACTAGCATCATTAACGTTCAGCAATCAACAATGAAACATCTACGGTTATATGCCATCAGCCTGCTTTGCCTGACCGCAGCCATCTGCCTGCAGGCGCAGAAAGATATGCGCTGGTCAGCCAATTACGGCAAGTCTGTCGCCGTCTTCGGCGGTTCATTCAGCATCCACAAGGAATCCGACACAGCCAAAGACTATTGGGTCAGGCAACTCAACCTGAAACTGACCAACTACGGCAAGGGAGGTGCAGGCTTCTCCAACCTCACCCAATCCCACAACATACAGCACGAAGTGGATATAGCCTGTTCTGAAGACAAGCCCCAATACGACATCTACCTGTTGTGGGCTTCGACCAACGATTTTACGAAAGCAAACAGGTATATCGGGACTCCCGATGACTACACTGAAGCCGATGGCTACGACACGACAAAGCTGAACACCCAATGTGGCGGCATCAACTACTGTATCAAAAAAATCTATGCCAAGAACCCTAAGGCAAAAATACTGTTCCTCACCTCAACCAAATGCTTCAGACGTCCCAACTCAGGCACAAACCCCTATTACAAAGGAACCTACGGCATGAACAGTTTTGTCAAAGCCCAGATTGCATGCTGCAACCGCTGGGGTATTCCTTACCTTGACCAATTTCTGGGAGCGCCTTTCAATGAATACAACAAGTCGGTATACATCAAGAAAGACAACCTTCACCTGACAGAAGAAGGCTACCGGATGCTGATGAACATGCAGGCCGCCTTCATCGCCACTCACTGAACATCCCCCCTGAACCGACAGGGACCAAAAAGCAGAAAGCAGGAAAAAAAACAGCATAGCAGGAAACAGAGGGGAGCAACATCAGGAAGTATGCCCCCTTAAGGCCGTAGCCAAAATGTACGGTACAGGAAAAAGAGCATATCAAGCCCTCTCAGTAACAACTTTATTCGTAACTTTGCAACCTGAAAAATTAAGAACACCAATGAGAAAGCTTATTTTTATCCTCACAGCAGCCCTCCTCAGTTCCCTGCCGGCACTTGCCGAGAATGAACTGAATCTCCGGAAAGGCGAAATATCACCAAATTTCACAGCACAGGACACCTTAGGCAACAACATCAGTCTGAGCGATTTCAAGGGAAAATACGTCGTCCTGGATTTCTGGGCTTCGTGGTGCCCCGACTGCAGGAAAGAAATACCTATGCTCAAGAAACTATATAAAAAATATCGCCATACGACCTTAGGCCAGACAAAGGCCCGCGTTGAGTTCCTGGGTGTATCCTTTGACCACGTTGCCGACTCGTGGAAGGCCCTGCTGCGAAAAGAGAAGCTGGCCTGGCCCCAAATCAGCAACGGCATCCCTTGGAAAAAGAACATGAACCCTATAGCACAGGCCTATAAGCTACGCTGGATACCCACATTCTATGTCATCGACCCTGAGGGCAAGATTATCGGCGGAGCCATTACCGCCCAAGATTTGGAGAAAATCCTGAAGTCACAGAAATAGCACCATTTCCACCAAAACGATGAAAACACTGATTGATGTCCACACCCACACCATAGCCTCCGGACATGCCTTCAGCACCATCCAGGAAATGGTACATACAGCCCAAGAAAAGGAACTGCGCATCTTAGGCATAACTGAACATGCTCCACATATTCCCGGGACATGCAACCCTATCTATTTCCGCAACCTTCATGTCGTACCCAGAATGTGGCAGGGACTCAGACTGCTGCTGGGCTGTGAGCTGAACATACTCGACACCAACGGCACCCTGGATCTTGACGAGACATACTATAGACTCATGGATATCCGCATAGCCGGCATTCACTCCCTATGCTGGAAAGGCGGGACAAAAGAAGAAAACACACAGGGCATGATTAATGCCGTCAACAACTCATGGACCCACATCATAAGCCATCCGGGAGACGGTACGGCAGAACTGTTATTTGAACCCATCGTCCTGGCTGCCAAACAAAGCCACACGCTGCTTGAAATAAACTCTTCATCCATGAAGCCTTCACGCCACAAACAGTTTGCAAAAGCAAACAACCTGGAAATCCTCAGGCTATGCAAAGCCCACTCTGTACCCATTATCCTCGGGAGCGATGCCCATATATGCTTTGACATTGCCAACTACGAATATGCCCTGCCGCTTCTCCAAGAGACTGGCTTTCCCGAAGAACTGGTCATGAACGACAAGCCCCAGGCTTTCCTGGAATACCTCAACATCCCGGCAGAGACGAAAGGAATATAGAAACCCTGATATTCCGTTTTTTATTTGTAACTTTGTTAAAATGTTGTCAATACCTCTCTCATGACTAAAACTATTTTTAACACCCTCCTGATTATCCTTTGCTGCTCCGCCGGCTCATTCGCCCAAGACATCAAAGGAACCTGGAACGGAAGAATCAAAATCAACAACCTGTCATTACCGACAGTGTTCCACATCAGGGAAAAAGGCTCTACGATGGACAGCCCCAACCAAAATGCTGCCAACATACCCATCGAAGTAAGCTGTCCCCGTCCTGACTCCGTCATCATCAGCATTTCTCCCATCCAGGCAACATATAACGGCCGGCTCCGGAACGGAAAACTCACAGGCACCTACAAGCAGGGACACCACTCTCTGCCTCTTGAACTTGTCAAAGGCGATATCGTCATCAAGAGACCCCAGGAACCGCGTCCGCCCCTTCCCTACTACGGCCAGAACGTCACATTCAAGAATCCCCACGACGGCACAGAACTGGCAGGAACCCTTACCCTGCCTGAAAACTATACGGACAAGACACCTGTCGTAGTCTTGGTCAGTGGCAGCGGAATCCAGAACAGAGACGAGGAAATAGCCCACCACAAACCATTCTATGTTATCTCAGACTATCTGGCCCGACACGGAATAGGAGCACTGCGCTATGATGACCGCTCGGCCGGAATGTCTAAGGGAGATGCAAGCAACGCAACAACGGAAACATTTGCCCAAGATGCCGAAGCCGCCGTTGAATACCTGAAAAAGACCTATCCCTTCCGCAATATCGGCATAATCGGACACAGCGAAGGAGGCACCATAGGTATCATGCTCGGCAAAAAGAAAACAGTCAGGTGGGTAGTCTCCCTTGCAGGACCGGCCCTGCAAGGTAAGCAGATATTGGTGAGACAACACAAGGACCTGCTCGCTACCCAGAAAGCCCCTGAAGTCATCATTGCAAAATACGGACGGATAGTCAACAAGATTTATGAGATGCGCATCAATGGCGAACAGTTTGCCGACCCTGATGCGAAAATTGCGGAAATATCTGCCGCACTCAACACATCCGTACCCCAGTTCATGCACAAAAGCCTCAAAGACATCATGAAAGGATGGACACCCTGGTTAGACTTCTTCATAAAATACGACCCGACAGCCGATATCCAAAGCCTGCGCATTCCCATACTGGCACTATACGGCGAAAAAGATACGCAGGTAAACGCTCAGGAGAACCTGTTCTCTATGACACAGAACCTGCAGGAAAACCCATTGTCCCAAGTGCGCTCCTTCCCGGGACTCAACCACCTTTTCCAACACTGCGAGACGGGCAGCATATTTGAATACGGAGACATTGAAGAAACCATCTCCCCTGAGATTCTGCAAAAGATAGCAACCTGGATTAAATCAGTCAAGTAAACACACCGCCATAATAAACCATTTATGAAAAAACAGATAATCGTCAACTATGAGAGCGTAAGCTGGGAACAACTTGACCAGCAGGACAGAGAGCTGATTGAAAAAGCCAAGACAGCCAGCCTCTACAGTTATGCACCCTTTTCACAATTTCATGTAGGTTGTGCGGTCAGACTGGATAACGGCATCATTATTACCGGCAACAATCAGGAAAATGCCTCCTTCCCCTGTGGAACATGCGCCGAGCGGTCCGCCATCTTCTATGCGCACTCCAATTACCCCGATCATGCGCCCACAACCATCGCCATCACGGCAAGACAACAGGACGGCAACTTCATCAAGCAACCTCTTCCGCCCTGCGGAGCCTGCAGGCAAGCCCTGCTCGAGATGGAGCACATATATCTCAAGCCCATGCGGATTCTGCTCTATTCCACCACTGAGACCTTTATCATACCCAGCGTACAAGACCTGCTTCCCCTGCAATTCACAGCATCCATGATGGAAGGATAACAACAAACACGAAAAAAAACAATAATACAAAACAAATGATAACAGTAACAGACTTAGCAATACAATTTGGCAAACAAGTACTTTACAAAGACGTTAATCTTAAATTTACCAACGGAAACATCTACGGCATCATCGGTGCCAACGGTGCCGGCAAATCAACCTTAGTCCGGGCTATAGCCGGAGAACTGGAACCCTCCAAGGGAACCATCGAGTTCGGCCCCGGAGAAAGAATGTCTGTACTGAGCCAGGACCACTTCAAATTTGACGAGCACACCGTACTTGACACCGTACTGATGGGACATCGCGAATTGTGGGATGTCATGAACAAACGAAACGAAATCTATTCCAAAGAAGATTTTTCGGAAGAAGACGGCATCAAAGCAGCTGAATACGAAGAGACCTTCGCCAACCTTGACGGCTATAATGCAGAAAGCTCCGCAGGCTCGCTGTTAGAGCAGTTAGGCATCCCCGTCGCCAAGCACAGCCAACTCATGAAAGAACTCTCCGGAAAGGAAAAAGTGCGCGTCATGCTGGCACAAGCCCTGTTCGGCAATCCCGACAACCTGCTGCTTGACGAGCCGACCAACGACCTCGACCTGGAAACCGTAGAATGGCTGGAAGACTATCTCGGCAATTATGAACACACCGTCCTGGTAGTCAGTCATGACCGCCACTTCCTGGATGCCATATCTACACACACCGTTGATATCGACTATGGCAAGATAACCCTCTTCGCCGGCAACTATTCGTTCTGGTATGAGAGCAGCCAGTTAGCCCTCCGGCAGGCACAAAACCAAAAAATGAAAGCCGATGAGAAGAAAAAGCAACTGGAAGAATTCATACGCCGCTTCTCTGCCAACGTTGCCAAGAGCCGACAGACAACCAGCCGAAAGAAAATGTTGGAAAAACTCAACGTGGAAGAGATACAGCCCTCAACACGCAAATATCCCGGCATCATCTTCAAGATGGAACGCGAACCGGGAAACCAAATCCTTGAAGTAGAAAACCTCAAAGCCATCTCCGAAGACGGAACCGTTCTGTTCCAAAACCTGACATTCAATGTAGAAAAAGACGACAAGATCGTATTCATCAGCCACGACCCGAGAGCGATGACAGCATTGTTTGAAATCATAACAGGCAATCAAGAGCCGGCAGAGGGCAGTTACAAATGGGGAGTCACCATTTCGACGGCCTATCTGCCCGTAGACAACGGCAAATTCTTTGACAACGAACTCAACATGCTGGAATGGCTGAGCCAATTCGGAACAGGAAACGAAGTCTATTTCAAAGGATTCCTCGGCAGAATGCTTTTCAGCGGAGAAGAAGTCCTGAAGAAAGTCAAAGTGCTCTCAGGAGGCGAAAAGATGAGATGCATGATAGCACGCATGCAGCTGACCGATGCCAACTGCCTCATACTTGACACCCCCACCAACCACCTTGACCTGGAAAGCATTCAGGCATTCAACAACAACCTGAAACTGTTCAAGGGAAATCTCCTGTTTGCCAGCCACGACCACGAATTCATCAACAGTCTGGCAACCCGCGTCATAGAACTGACACCCAACGGCAACCTGGACAAGCTCACCACATACGACGACTATATTCACGATGAGCACATCAAAGAATTACGTCAAAAACTTTACGAAAAATCCTAATTCTGTCTTTTTGGTATAAAATTTGTATAGTATCAAAATAAGAAAACACGAATTACATTATGAGCAAGAAAAACAAGAAACAGCAATCCGCTGACACAAAAGAGGAATTGCAGAAAAACAATAATAACCCCGAGACAACAGAGAACTCAGAGCCCGAAACAGCTCCACAGGAAGACAACACCGCTGACGACAGCGACAAGATTGCCGAGCTGGAAGCCCAGATAAGCAATTACAAAGAACAGATACTGCGTCAGGCAGCTGAATTTGACAACTACCGCAAACGCACCCGGAAAGAAATCAGCGAATATATCCTGAACGGCGGGGAAAAGATTCTGACAGCCCTGCTTCCCGTTCTTGACGATATGGAAAGAGCCGAAAAAAACATAGAGAACGCCAATGATGTCGAAGCCTTGAAAGAAGGACTCAACCTCATATTCAAGAAACTCATGGGCATCCTCGAAAGCAACGGCCTCAAGAAAATCGATACCGACAACGCCGATTTCAATACCGACTATCACGAAGCGATAGCAATGATTTCGGCTCCCTCTGACGAGATGAAAGGCAAAGTCATTGACTGCGTGCAGACAGGTTACAAACTCAACGACAAAGTTATACGCCATGCAAAAGTGGCTATCGGCCAATAGTCACAGATTGTCAAAAGAATGGAAAAAAGAGATTATTACGAAGTCCTCGGCATACAAAAAAATGCTACCGAAGAGGAGATAAAAAAGGCATACAAGAAACAAGCCATCAAATATCACCCCGACAGAAATCCGGGAAACAAAGAGGCTGAAGAAAAATTCAAAGAGGCAGCCGAAGCCTATGAAGTATTGCACGACCCTCAGAAGAGAGCCCAGTATGACCGCTTCGGCTTCAACGGCTTGAATCAAAACGGCTTCAGCGGCGGAGGCATGGATATGGACGACATCTTCTCCATGTTCGGCGACATCTTCGGCGGCCACGCAGCAGGAGGCTTTGAAGGATTCGGCTTCGGAGGATTTGGACGGGGCAGCAAGGCAGAGCACCAATACAGAGGCTCCGACCTGCGCATAAAGATCAGGCTGACACTGGAAGAAATCTCCACAGGAATCCAAAAGAAAATCAAAGTAAAGAAATACATCCCGTGTCCCGACTGTCACGGCTCAGGCTGCGAAGGAAACAGCAGCATGGAAACGTGCTACAACTGTCACGGCTCAGGCTATGTCACAACCGTCCGGCAAAGCTTCCTGGGCATGATGCAGACACAGACCCCCTGTAACGCCTGCAACGGCGAAGGCAAGGTCATCAAGAACAAATGCCACAAATGCAACGGCGAAGGAGTAATCTATGGAGAAGAAATCATAGACATCAACATACCGGCAGGCATCACGGGAGACATGATCTACACCATCCGCGGTAAAGGAAACGCCGGACGCAGAAACGGCATATCGGGTGACATACAGATCGTCGTAGAAGAAATACCACACGAAAAATTCATCCGCAACAACAAAGACATCATCTACAACCTGCTGCTGTCATTCCCTCAGGCCGCTATGGGGTGCAGTGTAGAGATACCTACCCTTCAAGGCAAGGCAAGCATCAAGATTGAGCCTGGCACACAGCCCGGCAAGGTATTAATGCTCAGAGGAAAAGGCATTCCAGCCGTAAAGGATTATGACTCATCGGGCAACGGCAACGAAGTCATCAAGATCAGCGTCTACGTACCCGAGCGGCTCAGCACTCAGGAACGCGAGAAACTCAAGGAACTGGAAGACAGCGAGAATTTCAAGCCGAACGAGAAAATCAAGAAAAACATATTCGACAAATTCAAGACCTTCTTTGACTGATGAACTATAAAGAAACCATCGACTATCTGTATCGTCTGGCACCGTCGTTCCAAGCAGTCGGCAAAGCCGGATATAAGGAAGGTCTGGAAAACTCTCTCCTGATGGATACCCATTTCGGGTATCCACATCTTTTTTTTAAAAGCATCCATATCGCCGGGACCAACGGGAAAGGCTCTACAGCCCATACCGTAGCCTCCATCCTGCAACATGCCGGCTACCGTGTCGGCCTCTACACCTCACCCCACCTGCTCGACTTCCGGGAGAGAATCAGAGTCAACGGAGTACCGATTCCCGAAGACGAAGTCGTTTCATTCGTTGAAAAGGAAAAAAACTTCTTCGAGCCCCTGCATCCCAGTTTCTTTGAACTGACCACAGCCTTAGCCTTCTGGTATTTCAAGAAAGCACATGTCGACTATGCCGTAATCGAAGTAGGACTGGGCGGACGTCTGGACTGTACCAACATCATAACCCCCGTTCTCAGCATCATCACCAACATCAGCTTTGATCACACCCAATATCTGGGCGACACCCTTGAGAAGATAGCATCCGAGAAAGCCGGCATCATGAAGAAAAACGTCCCCGTCATCATCGGTGAGGCCCTGCCCGAAACAAGACGGGTCTTTATCCGTCACGCACAAGAGACAGGAACCCCCATCACCTTTGCCGAAGACATCCCCTTCGTCCTTGAGGCCACTCCCGACAGCCACAACGGAGGCATCGACTACAAGACCAGTATCATAGAGTATCTGCACGGAGAACTCAGCGGATACTGTCAGGAGAAAAACACCAACACCATCCTCCATGCCGTCGTCGCACTACAGAAGACAGGTGCCAACATCACGACGAAAAACATACAGGACGGCTTCAGCCGTGTATGCGAGACAACCGGACTCCGCGGACGTTGGCAAATCATCACAGATAGCCCCAAAACCGTTTGCGATACAGGCCACAATGAAGGCGGATTCAAATATATCGTGCAGCAGCTCGAAGCACAAGACTGCAAGACCCTGCGCATCATATTCGGTATGGTCAAGGACAAAGACATCAACGCCGTCCTCAAGATGCTGCCCCGCGATGCAGTCTACTATTTCACCCAGACAAGCAGCCCCCGTTCCCTCAAGGCAACCGAACTGAAGAAAATGGCAGAGCAATATGGATTGCAGGGAACCCCTTATCCGTCGGTTGGCGAAGCCTGTCAGGCAGCCTCAGGCGATGCAGATACCCGCGACTTCATCTATATCGGCGGCAGCACCTTCATCGTAGCCGACTATCTGGAATCGCTGCAAAAATAACTTTTTTTCCTCCCTCTCTCATTGCAGGGATGCCAAAATGGCATCATCCCTTCATGTCAATAAGACCTCCGGCAGGTCCCGATATACCCGTATCCTCTTCCGCAGGAGGAAGCGGGCCCGCTGCGACATCAGCACAGAAGCAGGGAGCAATCAGCACAATTCCTCCCCGTCCATACACACACCGCCATTTCCGGCAAAGCCCCCGCAAAATAAGAGAGACATGTCAACATAGCCTATCCATCTCACTTTCAGGGGAGAAAAACCATAATCATATAAAAAACCAAAAACACACAATAAAATTAGTTACAATTTATTTGCAGAGTAAAATCAATTTAATTATATTTGCAAAGTAAACGTATCAAACATTTTTACATGAACAGTTCAAACCTATGCAGCCTATTCGCCAAAGATTTCCAGACAGAAATCAACGGCAGGAAAACCGATTTATATATACTGAAGAATAATACAGGAGCCGAAGTCGCCGTCACCAATTACGGCGGTTCCCTCGTCGGCATCATGGTTCCCGACAAGAACGGCAACTTTGCCAACATCATACAGGGCCACGACAACATCGCCGACTGCATCAGCAGTCCCGAGCCGTTCCTCAGCACCCTGGTAGGGCGTTACGGCAACCGCATCTGCAAAGGCCGCTTCACGCTCGACGGCAAGGAGTATACCCTCGCTGTCAACAACGGCCCCAACCACCTGCACGGTGGCCCCACAGGCTTTCATGCACGCGTATGGGATGTCCTGTCCGCCGATAAGTCCACCCTTGTGTTGCAATACACATCAGCCGACGGCGAAGAAGGTTTCCCCGGCCAATTAGTCATGAAGGTAACCTACACCTGGACCGACGACAACGAGCTCTATATCGACTACGAAGGTACGACCGACAAGAAGACCGTTGTCAATATGACCAGTCACGGATTCTTCTCCCTCTCGGGAATAGCCGACCCCACCCCCAGCGCAATGAATGTAGTCTGCGAGATCAATGCAGACCATTTCATCCCCATCGATGAGACATCCATCCCTACAGGCGAGGTCCGCAGTGTCAAGGGAACACCCTTCGACTTCACGACACCCCACGTTATCGGTGAGCGCATCGACGACCCCGACGACGAGCAGATCCGCCACGGAGCAGGCTACGACCACTGCTATGTGCTCAACAAGAAAGAGCCCGGAGAGTTCAGTTTCGCCGTCAAAGTCGTAGAGCCCGAGAGCGGCCGCACGATGGAAGTCTATACCACCGAGCCGGGAGTGCAGTTCTATTCAGACAACTGGGCCAACGGCTTCAAGGGACAGTGCGGAGCCACATTCCCCAGGCGGAGTGCCATCTGCTTCGAGGCACAACACTTCCCCGATTCACCCAACCATCCCTACTTCCCCTCAGTCGTACTGACACCGGGACAAGTATACACCCAGAAGACGATGTATAAATTCGGAATCAAAAAATAAAAATATTTCAAACAATTAATAATTAAAAAAACTTAAAACATTATGGCGCAAAAATCTAAACAATGGGCAGCAATTATCATGATGATTGCTCTCTTCGGCATGATTGCCTTCGTCACAAACCTGTGTTCACCAATGGCGATCATCGTAAAGAACCAATTTGGAGCATCCGACACGTTGGCACAAATCGGTAACTACGGCAACTTCATAGCATATCTCGTAATGGGAATCCCCTCAGGTATGCTGATAGCCAAGTACGGTTACAAGAAGACCGCCCTGATGGCCTTGATAGTCGGTATCGTGGGCATACTGCTCGAGTACTTCTCAGGCCAGGCCGGCAGCTTCCTCATCTACCTCATCGGAGCCTTCATCAGCGGTTTCTGCATGTGTATGCTCAACACCGTTGTCAACCCGCTGCTCAACGTTCTCGGCGGCGAGGGCAAGACAGGTAACCAGCTTATCCAGATTGGCGGCTCATGCAACTCAGCATGCGCAGTAGCCGTATACATCATCATGGGCGCATTGATAGGCGATGCCGCCAAAGCCAAGATTGACGATGCCACCCCCGCCCTGTTCATCGCATTAGCCATCTTCGTTATCGCATTCATCGTACTCCTCTTCACCAAGATAGAAGAGCCCGAGCAGGCACCCGTTCAGACCTCACTGATAGCCGGTGCGCTCAAGTACCGCCACTTCAGCCTCGGCGCATTGGCCATCTTCCTGTACATGAGCGTTGAAGTCGGCACCCCGACCTATATGCTGCAGTATATGACCAACGAGGCAGGCCCCAACGGTTTAGGCATGGATGCCGGTATCGTAGGCCTCATCGTAGCAGTCTACTGGCTGATGATGTTCGTAGGCCGTCTGGTCGGCGGAGCCATCGGAGGCAAGGTATCCAGCCGCACGATGATAACAACCGTAGCATCCTGTGCAATCGTACTGCTCCTGTTCGGCATCTTTGCACCCAAGGACGTAACCGTAAACGTACCCGGCATTGACTGGGCCAACCTGTCCGTCATCTCAGCCGAAGTACCCGTAGGCGTATTGGCATTCATCCTCGTAGGTCTGTGCACCTCCGTTATGTGGGGCGGCATATTCAATATGGCAGTAGAAGGTCTCGGCAAGTACACCGCCGTAGCATCCGGTATCTTCATGACGATGGTATTCGGTTGCGCCGTGATGGTATTCATCCAGGCCCAGGTAGCCGAAGCCACAGGCTCCTACCTCACCAGCTACTTCGTACCGCTGGCATGCGTTATCTACATCCTGTTCTATGCACTCGTAGGTAGCCGCATCACAAAACAAGCAGAATAAGATATTGATAATCTAATTAATATATAATAATCATGAAACTAACAATTGAAGACGTTCGCACACGTTTCATCAAGCATTTTGATGGCAGCACAGGAAGTGTTTACGCTGCTCCCGGTCGTATCAACCTCATCGGAGAGCACACAGATTATAATGACGGATTTGTATTTCCCGGAGCAGTAGAGCAAGGCATGATCGCCGAGATCAAGCCCAACGGCACACGCAAGGTGCGCGCCTACTCCATCGACATGAAAGACCTCACAGAGTTCTCACTCGACGACGAGAAAGGTCCTTCCGCATCGTGGGCACGCTACATCTTTGGCGTATGCCGTGAGATGATGGCCCTCGGAGTACCCGTTCAGGGATTCAATACCGCCTTTGCCGGCGACGTACCCCTCGGCGCAGGCATGTCCTCCTCGGCAGCCCTCGAAAGCGTATACGCCTATGCGCTCAACGACCTCTGGGGAGAAAACAAGATAGAGAAGATGGAGCTTGCCCGCGTAGGCCAGCGCACAGAACACAAATACATCGGCTGCAACTGTGGCATCATGGATCAGGCCATCAGTATCCTGGGCAAGAAAGGCTCACTCATGCGCCTGGACTGCCGCAGCGGCGAGTACAACTACTTCCCCTGGAATCCACAGGGCTACAAGCTGGTACTGGTCAACTCCTGCGTGAAGCACGAGTTGGTAGGCTCCCCCTACAACGACCGCCGCAAGAGCTGTGAGAATGCAGCAGCAGCCATCAACAAGAAGTTCCCCGAAGTAAAATCCCTGCGTGATGCCACATACGAGCAGTTGGATGCCGTACGCGGCGACATCAGCGAGGAAGATGCTTTGCGTGCCCACTACGTAATCGGCGAGCGCGACCGCGTATTGACCGTATGCGAAGCCCTTGAGAAGGGCGACTACGAGACCGTAGGTCAGATGATGTACCAAACCCACGAAGGCCTGAGCAAGGAGTACGAAGTATCCTGTGAGGAGCTCGACTTCCTGAACGAGATAGCCAAGGAAGAAGGCGTTACCGGCTCACGCATCATGGGCGGCGGTTTCGGTGGCTGCACCATCAACCTTGTCAGCGAGGAGCTCTATGCCAACTTCGTCAAGGTAGCCGTTGAGAAGTTCAAGGCCAAGTTCGGCAAGAAGCCCGTCATCATCGATGTAGTCATCGGCGACGGAGCACGCAAGTTATTATAATCCTCTTATTATTGTTTTTTCTTTATTATAATTATATATTTAGATATTTAATTTGGAGAAGGGCCGCCGTGAGGCGTCCCTTCTTTCTTTTATGGCAGCAAAAAAAAGCATTCAGACCTTTACCAGCCGCCCCCAAAAAATAGGATAATGAAACAAGTCATCAACCGCTGGGCACCGCCAACTGAAAACCATACGACGGACTATGTGCGCTTCGTGGCAAGGGAATCAGGACTGGACATCATGGATGAACTGGACTTCAACGACAAGATGACAATGAAAAAAATCATCAGCGCAATGGCTCTCTATGAATGCGGTGAAAAAATTTCTGAAAAAATTATTGCTGATGCAATAAAGTTATTGTAACTTCGCAGTGTAAAACATACATTAAATAGTTTAGATATTTAACAATAACGTATTACATCCGGGTAGTCGTGAGACTCCCCGGATTGTTTTTTTATCATATCTTTCTGCCTGTCAGGCTGCTTCTGACTGCTGCCGACGGTATGCGGCTGAACGGATGAAGAGCAGGAACTGGGCGGTAAAATAGGGTACAAGTATCCAATATCGGGAATCGGGCAACGGACTGACAAACTTGTTCCACGCCAAGAGGGTGTCGGAGACGACAAAGAGCAAGGCTCCTGCTGCCAGCAGGCGGTCGCCTGTGGTCCATGCCGACAACAGCATCAGCAGTATCAGCGCAGTATAGACTGACACGCCGGCATGAAAGGCGGCATTGGTCACATGGGGGAATATGGTCTGCGACACTGCGAGATATGCTCCCAGGCACAGCAATGCGCACACTGCCACCGAGGGGCGCTGCCAACGGACGGGGCTCTGCAATATACGGCTGACAAACGCTATGACAAACGCTACATGAGCCAGGGCGAAACTGCTCATCTGCCACAGGAAGGAATGGCACGAGCCGGCATAGTCGCCCAACGCCGAGAACAGCATGGCCGACAGCACGGGCCACGACTGCATACGGACGGACAAGAGGGTGAGAAACAGAAGCGGAAATATGATTTTATGACCTACGGCTACGGGCAGGAAATAGAACAGGCAGAGGGTTGCATACACTGCGGCTATGGACATGACTGTTGACGGCTTCATATATATATTTTTATACTGATGATATGGCTAAACGGATTGTCGCCCCAGGGCTACATGATGGTATTGACGGCACAAAGATATATATTTTAAGGCAGACTGTGAAAAAAAAGATGTGCCGCAATAATGCGGCACAACACAAAGTACAAATTTATGAAAAAAAATTAGGATGAGCGGTAGACGAGACTCGAACTCGCGACATTCGGCTTGGGAAGCCGACGCTCTACCAACTGAGCTACTACCGCATCGGTGATGCAAAAGTAATCATTTTTTTATAAATCTATCGGGATATATCTTATTTTTTCTTGGCTTCGGCTGCCTGCTTGCTCAGCAGGGTGTCGATCTCGGTAAATTTCTTGCCCATGTTGAGGGTGAGATATATGCGGTAGAGTATCGGCGCCCAACGGTCTTTCTCCTCGGGGCGCAACGTCATGTATTTTTCCATATAGGGCATGGCTTCCTTGTAGAGGTCGCGCGCCTGCTGCTTGCTCACGGCATAGTCGCGGGCGTTGATGTTGGGCTTGATATTGTCGTCGATCGCTACTGCCTTGTTGAAATAGCAGCTGCCCACATAGTACCAGCAGTCGATATTGGTCGTATCGTCGGCAAGGATACTCTTGGACATTGATATGCAGTCGTCGTAGCGCTTCATGTTGTACAGCACGACGGACTTGGCAAACTTGACGATGCTCTTGTTGGGATTCTGGACAAGGATGCTGTCGGCCAACGCCAGCGACTTGCTGAACTGGAGTGTCTTGTTGTAATAGTCCATCAGGTTGGTAAAGAAGAACATATCGTAAGGCTCCTTGGCCATTCCTTCCTGCAGTTCCTTCTCATAATGCAGGGAGTCCTTCAGCTGGGCATAGGATACCGCCCGATACTGATAATAGAGATCAGAGTTTGCTGAATCCCTGCGGGCGATGTCGGAATATTTGAACACGTTCTTGTAGTCCTTCAGCTCATAACAGCACGACATATACCAGAAGGCAGCACGCGGCATCCGGCTGTCGGTATTGTACATATCGTCTTTTTCAAACAGGGGGTGGCCGGCGGCATCAAGATACATCGCCCAGAACTTAGCGGCATTGGCATAGTCTTTCTTGCGGGTAAAGAATATGCCGGCATTGTAGAGGTTGGGGTATTTGTTGATGACGAGGTTGTAGCACTTAGAACGATACCTGAGCTTGACCTTGCCGTTCTTGCCGGGTATGCGGTCTTTCTCGTCACACTTCAGGACATAGTCGAACATTCCATAGGTGGTATTGAAGAAGGACACGGTATCGTAGGCGTGCTTGAGATAGACTTTCGTGTTTTCCACATCGTTGGCCTTGCGCTCGCACAGGGCCGCAAGATAGTAGAGCTGCGGGGTATCCTTGAAATCATCGTCTTTTTCCAGATTCTGGATAGTCGGCAGGATGGAGGCTATCGCGCCGCCGTTCTTGATATAGGTACGAAGGGGCTTGAACTCTTTCTGACTCCACAGCACGGTGCTGGAATACAGGCACAACATTACAAAACAGAATCTTTTCTTCATCATGGCCCAATTGCTTTGTTACCGCAAAAATACTTATTTACTGAATACTGCTGTATTAAATAATCCTAAAAAAAATCTTATCGCAGGCGCCACCTGCCGTCGCTCCATACCAGGGGCAGCATGACTGTCTCGGTGGAGTCGCCGGCATACCTCAGCCGCAGGAAGGTGTTGGCATAGCTGCCGTCATACTTGATATCGGCGTGGAGGCACTCTATCTCCACACAGGAATCTTGCTGCGACCGGCGTTGCCTGACCATCTGCTTGACGAGGATCTTCATCTTGTTCTTATAGTCCTCGGATGCGCTGTCGCACGACTGCATGGCCTGGATATATTCATCGTACTTCTCTTCGACGATGCACCAGGCATAATACACGGCTGCATCCCCGGGATTGTCCCTGGAGGTCAGCACCTTGTTGCTCTTTCCGCAGGAGAACAGACACAGCAACAGGAACAGGCAGAATAATGCTCTCATCTCGGTCTTCTCCTTCTTTATTTCTGACGGATAAAGATCCTTATCGGCGTGCCCTTGAAATCCCACTTCTCGCGTATCTTGTTCTCAAGGAAACGTACATAGGGCTCCTTGATATACTGGGGCAGATTGGCATAGAAGATGAAGGTCGGCACTTTGGCATCGGGCACCTGAGAACAGTATTTTATCTTGATATACTTGCCCTTGGTCGAGGGGGGCGGATAGGCTTCTATCAGGGGCAGCATCATTTCGTTCAGCTTGGATGTGCTGATGTTCTTTTTCTTCTTCTCATAGACATCGTAGGCTGCCTGCAGCACCTTGAATATGTTCTTGTTGGTCAAGGCGGAGCCGAAGAGGATGGGATAATCCGTGAAGGGGGCCGTGCGGGAATAGATGGTATTCTCAAAATACTTTATGGCTTCCTTGGTCTTGTCCTCTATGACGTCCCACTTGTTGACAAAGACGACCAGTCCCTTGAGGTTATGCTGAATGAGGCGGTATATGTTCATGTCCTGGGCCTCGATGCCACGCTGTCCGTCTATCATCAGCACGCAGACATCGGCATTCTCTATAGCGCGTATCGAACGCATCACGGAATAGAACTCCAGGTCTTCGCTGACTTTGGTCTTCTTGCGGATTCCGGCGGTATCGACCAGATAGAAGTCCATACCGAACTTGTTGTAATGGGTATCTATTGAGTCGCGAGTCGTTCCGGCAATATCGGTGACGATGTGGCGGTCTTCGCCCATGAAAGCATTTATCAGACTGCTCTTGCCCACGTTGGGGCGCCCCACAACGGCAAAGCGTGGCAGCGACGGAGCTTCGTCGCCGGTCTGCTGATGGTCAAACTTCTTTACTATCTCATCGAGGAGATCACCGGTGCCACTGCCCGAGAGGGCGGAGATGCAATAGGGCTCGCCCAGACCAAGGGAATAGAACTCGGCGGCATTGTATATCAGGTTGTTGTTGTCGGTCTTGTTAGAAACGACAAATACGGGCTTCTTGATGCGCCGGAGGATATCTGCCAGCTCGCTGTCGATGTCGGTGATGCCGGTCTTGATGTCGACGACAAACAGGATGACGTCGGCCTCATCGGCGGCAATGCCGACCTGGCGGCGGATCTCGTCTTCAAAGACGTCGTCGGTCTTTGACACCCAACCGCCGGTATCAATCAGGGAGAAGGTCTGGCCGTTCCACTCGACGGTACCATACTGGCGGTCGCGCGTTGTTCCGGATATCTCACTGACAATAGCCTGACGCGTCTTGGTCAGACGATTAAACAATGTTGACTTACCCACATTGGGGCGACCTACGATAGATACTATATTACTCATGTCCTTTATTATTCCTTGTTCTTACTGTTAGTCTGACATTGGGTGATAGCCGAAGGAGTTCAGTTGCTTCTCTGAATTGCGCCATCCCTTGTTGACCCTGACAAAGATACGCAGGAAAACCTTCTGCGCCAAGAATGTCTCAAGGGATTTTCTGGCCTCTGTGGATATTTTCTTCAGCGCAACGCCCTGATGGCCGATAATGATGCCTTTCTGGCTCTCATGCTCGACATATATCGTGGCTTCTATCTTTACGATGTCTTTGCCTTCGACATAGGAGTTCACGACGACTTCGGTACAATAGGGTATTTCCTTGTCGTAGTACAGCAGGATTTTCTCCCTGATGATTTCGGATACAAAGAATCTGACCGGTCTGTCGGTGAGCTGGTCTTTTTCAAAATAGGGCGGGTTCTCGGGCAGCAGTTCCTTGATACGCCTGAGCACATTATCCACATTGAAGCGGGCCTTTGCCGAGACAGGATATATCTCTGCATCGGGTATCAACGTCTTCCACTCTTCGACCAGACGGTTCAGGTCTTTCTCGTTTGACAAGTCAATCTTGTTGATGATGACGATTTTGGGGACTTTGTCCAACTTGTTGACGTTGCTGATGAAGTCCATGTTCTTCTCGGATGTCTCGACAACGTCTGTCACATATACAAGCACGTCGACATCCATCAGTGCCTCATTGCTGAATGCCCGCATGGATTCCTGCAGCTTGTAATGGGGTTTCAGCACACCGGGGGTATCTGAAAAGACGATTTGGCTGTCTTCTTCATTCAGGATGCCGATGATGCGATGCCGCGTTGTCTGAGACTTGAAGGTCGCTATCGATATTCTCTCGCCGACGAAATAGTTCATCAATGTAGACTTTCCTACATTAGGGTTACCGACGATGTTTACAAAACCAGACTTAAATGCCATTTACTATTATTAATTAAAACTGAAAAACGCCTGCTCCCTTGTATGATATGCGAGGAAGCAGGACGCAAAATATTACTCAGAAAGTGCGTAATCAAGCTTCTGTATCATAAGCCCACTTCAGATAAGCAGAGCCGAATACGAAGCCTGCACCGAAAGCAGTCAATATGATCTTGTCGCCTTTCTTCAATTTCTTCTCAAAATCCCACAGCGCCAGCGGGAGGCTTGCTGCACTTGTATTGCCGTAACGCTGGATGTTGACCAAGACTTTTTCCATCGGCATTTCGAGCGTGTTGGCCACAGCCTGAATGATACGGATATTGGCCTGGTGGGGTATCACCCAATCCAGATTGTCCTTGTCCAGGTTGTTGCGCTCTGCCACCTCGGCGGTCAGCTTGCTCATATTGGTCACGGCATACTTGAACACCGTGCGGCCTTCCTGATGGATATAGTGCATCTTGTTGTCGACTGTTGCGTGGGTAGGCATATTTACGCTTCCGCCTGCCGGCAGGTGCAGATACTGGAATCCCGAACCGTCGGTTCTCAGGATACTGTCCTGCCAACCGAGATCTTCCTCTGTTGCCTCTACCAGCACGGCACCCGAACCGTCGCCGAATATCGGGCACGTCGAGCGGTCGGTATAGTCTACAAACGATGATGTCTTCTCGGCTCCGACGACGATGAGTTTCTTGTATCTCCCACTCTCAATCATACAGGCTGCGGTATCCATTGAATAGATGAAACCGCAGCATGCTGCCTCCAAATCATAGGCAAATGCCTTCGTGAAGTGCATCTCCTCAACGATTTGCGATGCATTGGATGGATAGTGATAGTCGGGGGTACACGTTGCGCATATTACGCCGTCGATTGTCTCGGGGTCTACCCCTGTCTTATCCAGCAGCTGCCTGACAGCCTTTTTAGCCATATAACCGCTGCCCAATCCTTCCTCCTTCAATATGCGACGCTCCTTGACACCGATGCGGGTCATTATCCACTCGTCGTTGGTGTCGACCATCTGGGAGAGTTCATCATTGGTCAGCACATAGTCGGGCACATATCCGCCTACGCCTGTAATGATTGCATGAATTTTGCTCATTATTGCAATCCTATTTTTTATTCTGCTACAGCTTTTTCAACAGCAAGTTTTCCTCTGTAATAGCCACAGCTTGGGCATACGGTATGGTATACATACCACTCACCGCAATTGGCGCATTTTGCCAATGTAGGAGCAACTGCCTTATCGTGGGTTCTTCTCTTTAATGTTCTTGTCTTAGATTGTCTTCTTTTAGGATGTGCCATTTTTATTAATATTTTATGTTGTTTTAATTTATCAGATATTGTTTCAACTGATCTTCCATCTCTGTATTACACTCTCCGTCTGCATGGACATGACGTTCGGGTATGGACAGGATGATAAAATCGTATATTAACGGTTCTAAATCCAAATCGCCGTTTTCTTCCGTATAGACGATGTCGTCGTCGTCCGACGGGGTCTTCACGACTTTGGCGACCAACTTATTGTCTGAATGGATGCCCAGTTTCATGTCTCCGAGACAACGCGTACATACGGTGAAGACATAGCCCTTCAGGGTAATCTGAACATTGAACGCATCTTCCTTCTTGACGACTGACACGTCTGCCTTTACGCTGCCTCGCCGCACGGGTGAATAGTCCTTGCTCTCAAAAAAGTCGTCTTCGATCGCATAGTGAAACTCGGCTTTAGGCTCGCGCATAGTGCTCAGATTGAACTTATAAGACGTCATATCAAACTATTGGCCTGCAAAATTACACATTTTTTTTGACCTGACAATATCAAGCCCGCGTTTATTTATAAAAATAATTTAAACCTTGACAGCCACAAGAAAAAAGGGGGGACAGGACATCATGGTGTCATGATACCCTGCCCCCATCTCTCCGGCCGCCCTTCATCCTTGTTTCTGCAGCCTTATCTTGTCGCATCGCATACGGCGCGGAAGTAGCCCACACTTTCGGCGATGCCGAGGAACGGATCTTTCATATCCTTCTCATACTCCAGGCTGCACTTTCCGTTGTAGCCGACTTTGCGCAGCAGTCGGACGAAACGCGGGAAATCTATTTTTCCCCTGCCCAACTCTATGGCGTGGTCCTGCTTGGTATTGCCTGTGACATCCTTCAGATGGATATCAAAGACCCGCGAAGCGTATTTCTTCAAGTCTGCCAAGGGGTCCTGATTATAGCGCAGGTCATGCCCGATGTCCAGACACATTCCCATACGTCTGTCCCGACGGCACACATTGTTCCATATATCCGTAGCTGAGGGATACAGGGGCATATCAGGTCCGTGCAGATGAATGGCCAGACGGATGTCATAGGCTTTGACTTTCTGTTCGGTATAGTCAAGCAGCTCATAGTTGGGGACACCGACCAGGAGCCTGACACCGACCCGCCGCGCATACTCGAAGGCCTTGTCAACCTCATCCTTTGTCTTCATGTAAATGGGCCCGACGGCATATCCGGTCACGCCTTTGGACTGCAGCTTGGCATGAAAGGCTTGGATTTGCTCTTCGGTGCTTTCAAGCGGGAGGTGGAAATTTTTGATACACAGGTAATGCACATCTAATTTCTGCATTATCTCCAACGTCTTGTCTATATCAAATTTGACAAACGTATAACCGGCCATTCCCAGATTGAAAGCATCCTGCTTGGGTGCAGGTTTCATCTGAGGAGCCTTAGCCGCCGTTTCAGCCGATGCGGCCATCATGTCATTATGGGGGAGCGCCGACAACGCTACTCCCGCCAAACCTGTCTTAAGAAATCGTCTTCTGTCCATTATGATTTGTTTTTATGAATTTTTCTATTGAACGCACCTCACCTTCTGCTCCGCCTTTGGTGATGACGGAAACGAGGCTTTTTCCCTCTACATACTGCCTGGTCTGAGGGTCTATGATATGACGTCGTCCCGGGCTGTCGTTTCCCGATGTCGTCAGACATTCATCATGCAGCACGATGCCCTGGCCGGTTTCGGGATTGACGACTCTCCATCCGTTCCCTTCGGCACATTCGCCCATAGCCATTATCGAGCTGTTGCCCATGTTGAGAAGGGCATTCTTCACGCCCTGCTCTTCCAGCAGCTGCTTCAGGCGGTCGAGCGCATAGCCCTTGAGGTAGCCTGACAAATTGGTTCTACCTTCAACGGTGACGTCAAAGAGACCGCCGGTCGTCTGGCGCCAGCCTTCACACTGCACGAGGATGCTCCGCAGCTCCCTGCTGAGGCTCTCCTGCCCTATCCTGCCGCCATTCAGCACAGACAACTCGCTGTCGGGATTAAAACAATCTCCCATCTGCTCCAAATGACGTATCAGGGACATCATCCGGCCGACGACATCCAGCAGGAAGTCCTCGCTCTGCTGCGAGACGAATATGGCATCTATCCTGGTATGCATCGCCGGAAACCAGGCATAGAGGATATTCTGCGGACGGCCTGCCCTGAAGATATGGGCAATATCCCTCACGCCTACAGCTCTTTGATCTTGATATTCTTGAACCAGACCTCGTTTCCGTGGTCCTGAAGCAGGATGTGGCCTTCCCGCTGATTGCCGAAATCGGGCCAGTTCTTATACTTGCTGTAGGCTACCAGCGCATTCCACTCCTGGGTGTTGCGCTCATACTCCAACAGCTTGACTCCGTTCAGCCAATGCTCTACATGATTATCTCTCACGATGACGACAGCCGTATTCCAGGCCTTGATGTCAAAGGGCTTGTCTTCGGCTACGGGGATGAGGTCATACAGTGCACCCAGTTTCCGGTTGCCGTTCACGCCCAGCTTGGCATCAGGATGACGCAGGTCATCCAATATCTGAAACTCGCAGCCGATGGCGGAGCCTTCTCCCTTATTCAACTCAGGGTCGACAAAATACTTGATTCCGCTGTTTGCCCCTTCGGTAATCTTGAAATCTGCTTTCAGGATAAAATTACGATATTTACGTGTTGTCACGATATCGCCGCCGTTGGCGCTCTCTTTCCCGTCTGAGGGCTTGACTTTCAGGACGCCTTTTTCTATTGTCCACCCTTTCTGCGGGAATGTTGCAATCTTCGCCCCGCGCCAGCCGTTGGTTGTCTTACCGTCCCACAAGAGCCTCCAGCCCTCGCGCTGTTCCTGCTCTGTGAGGACATTGTCCTGCTGCTGCGCACTGATGGGCAGAGCATAAACAATTGATATAGCAAAAAGAACTATTTTATTCATTTTTATATAATTAAGATGTTATACTTTATAGAAATCTTCCCAGCCTTTCCTCGGCGGCATTCCTACCAGCAGGGCATTGGCGAAATCGTTGTTCGTAAACTGCTTTGTGCGGGCATCGAAGAAGAGCTGCGTATTCAGTCGCTGGGCTATCACGCCCAGGCAGAACACCTCTGACAGGACACCATTGATCTCAAACGGCGAGCGTGTCTTTTCCTCTCCCTTGCAGGCGCGGAGGAAATTGACATAATGGTTGCTCGGGCTCTGGGGCACCTCGGGCATCTTGTCCTTCCATTCTTCTGCCTTTTCGGACGGAAGTATCGACAAGGTACTGCCGTGAGAGCCTCCCTTGAACACCAAGTCGCGTGTGTAGATTTCCTTGCCCGGATTCAGCTTGGCAACCGGCGTGTCTCCTTGATTGGTCGAGGGTATGTTGGGGTTATACTCAGAAGCACCATAGTTGGCTGGTACCTTTGGCAAATTGTCGATGCCGTCATACCAGGTAATGTCGCAAGGCGGCATATCGGCGCGCGCACCGAAGCGAAACAAGATGGTTGACGAATAGGGGTAGAAGAAGTCATTGTGGCCCTTTGCGTATTTCATCGTTATTTCATAGGGCAGTCCCAGATTCAGGAACTCATGGGCTGTATCCAGGATGTGGGCTCCCCAATCGCCCAAGGCTCCCATACCGAACTCATACCAGCACCGCCAGTTGCCGTAATGGTATTTCTCTGAGAAATCTCTCCAGCCGCACGCTCCCAGCCAAGTGTCCCAGTCGATATCGGCATTAGGCATAGGCTCTCCCTGAGGCATGTGCTTCATATTGGCATCGAAGGGATGCCAGCGGCGTGAGTTGTTCATGTGGGCGGTAATGGCCGTAACGTCTTTTATCAGTCCGGCTTTCACCCACTCCCTGAACTGGAAATAGTTTCCTTCGGAATGCCCCTGATTGCCCACCTGGGTAACGACTTCGGGATGCTTCCTGGCCTTTGCCATCATCAGCTCGGCCTCATGGAAGGTGCGGCACATGGGTTTCTCCAGGTAGATATGCTTGCCGTAGCTCATCGCCATCATGGCCACAGGGAAGTGCATATGGTCGGGAACAGCAGCACACACGGCATCAAAATGGGTTGAATACTTTTCAAACATCTCGCGGAAATCCCTGAAACGCTTTGCGTTGGGATACATGTCGAGCACTTTCTGCGTATGTTTTGCCCCGATGTCTATGTCGCACAAGGCAACGACATCCACCATGCCTGTCTTCTTGAACTCCACGATATCCTGCTCTCCGCGAAAACCGATGCCGATATAGGCAATTTTCACTTTCTCATTCTTGGCAGCTGCCCGTTCCTTTGAACTGACAGGCGCAGCCATCATCTTGGGAGCACCGGCCATAGCCAGTCCGGCCGTAGCCATCCCCATCTGCTTTAAGAAATCTCTGCGTGTAGACATATTCTGATCTGTTTATTATTGTTTTTTATCTGACTTGGTTATTTTTGACAACAGCCGGCCTGCCCCGTAGCAAATCAGGCGAATCAGGCCGATCAGGCCGTATATCACGAAGGATGTCACCGTTACGAATCCCAATGACCAGAACAACTCGGACCATTGTCCCTCATAGGTCGCAATAGCATAAATGTTCAGGCCGAATGCCGCTGCCAGACAGAGCAGCCAGACCTTCAGTTCGGTCTTCTGGCGTTTTTTGGTTATAAGGATGTCTTTCATATCTCTGCTGCTTGGGATTCGGATGTACCATATACATCATAATCTATATAATATTCTTTGGGGAAATCGAGCCTTTCATTGCGGGTTATCGCCTCATGTCCCCACAGGCACAGTATTGAAGCGTAGTATCCTTCTTCGGCAATACCTGCCGGCTGCCTGCCCGTGAGGGCTGCTTCCACGAAGGCTTCGGTCAACAGGGAGGAGCCGTCGACTTCGGGTTTCTTGCCCAGGATATATTCTCCGCGGTTGGGGTTGGCCGTTTCTGCCACCCAGCTTGTGCCGGCAAACGCGGTATCGCCGAATATATCCTGCTGCCACTCGTTTATCATCTGGATAAAAGCCGGCTGAGGGGCTATCTCTTCATAGAAAAACTTGCCCCGCTCGAGCTCTACGGTTCCTTTCGAGCCGAGAATCTGTTCCTCCAATCCGTAGAACTTGTTGGCGATATCGCTGCCCCACTCCATCTTCTTGCCGTCATCGAAGATATAGAGTGTCGAGATGTTGTCGTACACCTCGCGGCCGTCTTTCCAATAGTTTATAGACCCGTGTCCCATAACCTGTGCGGGCAGTTTGCCCAAGGCCCACGTGCCGACTTGTAACTGATGGCAGGCAAGCTCTGTCATCAGGCCTTTGGAGGATGCTTTGTAGAGACGCCAGTTGATGAATTTCTCCAACCTGGGCTCAGGCACGTCACGCCGCCAGTCACGGTTGCGGTTCCACCAGGAGCGCACCTTCGTGACCTCACCGAACACACCGTCGTGAACCATCTGCATCGCTTTGACATAACGCGGGTCAAACAGCCGCTGCTGGCCTGTAAAGAAGACGAGGCCCGTTTCCAGATGTTTGTCGTACATCTTCTTGCACTGAGCCATATCGTAGCCTATAGTCTTCTCGCAATAAACGTGCTTTCCTGCTTCCATAGCATCCAGGACAATCTGGCAATGGGTATTGAGCGGCGTGGCCACCAATACGGCCTGAATACGCTTGTCCTCCAAGAGCCTGCGATAGTTTTTATATACTTTGGCCGTAGGAACAATCTCCAGGGCGGCATCGATCGACGGCTGGTAGATATCAGCTATAGCCACGATATCCACTTTAGGATTCTTTGCCAGGAACCCCATCAGCAAACGCCCCCTGGAGCCCGGGCCTATAATTCCCAGCCTCAGCCGCTCGGCCGAGGTGTCCTTCACCTCAGCAAAAACATTCAGCCACGGACTTGTTGCCGCCAGCAATCCGCCTCCCAGCAGACCCAACGCCTTCAGGAATTCGCGGCGGTCTTGTCTCATATCTGCATCCACTTTCTAAAACTATTATTATTTTAATTATAACAAAGGTACAATAAATTAAATAATCACACCTTATTTCATCAACCAAAATTCCACAATACCAATCTGAGCATCAATTCCTCTGCCCGACACAGCGTCAACCATAAGGTCTTTTGCGCCTTTTGACAACATGAAACACCTATTTCAGGAAACCACGGCAACAGTCTTGCGGCGGGGTTCCAGACACGCAAGAACTGCGCCGGCGATAAACCGACGCAGTTCTTTTTTATCAGCAACACTATCCTGTGCTTATTCTCTTATGACATGATTCTGCAGATCAGAATGCGAGGACAAGCCGGGCGCGATATAACTTATTCCCCGCTTGTACATTAGACCTTTGCGCCGTATAAAGATCACCGCCGCCACTAACAGCACCAAAATCAATTATATAGGTATAATATTCAGCGCCCAAATGGCTCCATCCATCCGATGTCCAATAACAGCCGTCTTTGTCAAAGAACTTGTCTTCAAGACCATTGTTACAAAACCAATCATAGAGAGTTTTATAATTGAAATAAGCACCCTCTCTGACAGCACCTAAACCCGGTCCGAAAGCATCCGCATAATTGGGCAGATGCCATACACCGCCGACAACCGCCGGTGCCATTTCCGCAGCATAGTCATGCTCGTAATAATATGCATCAGTCAATTCTATCGCCGAGCTCACGTCCTCAAGTGCAACAGCCAGGCCATGCGTGCAGCGACACTCTGTACCAATGTATGATATCAAGGCTACGCGCTCTGCCGGACACGAACTATCATCAGAGGAATGTACGTGTCCGGCTGTACAAATCAGTGATCCTTTATCCTCTTCGGTAGCTTGAGCCGCCATTAAATAATCCATCGTCACATTGATATCATAGTATTGGCCGTTTTCAAAAGTCACTCCGCTCTTTGAACAGTAATACTTCTGCCCGCCGACATAAGCAATCAGCGTAATGTCGTCGGGAGCGTCACTCTCGTTGCACAGGGCTACGGTGAGCTCATTGCTTGCGGATGCCGGAGTTACGGTAACAGGGCTGTAAGTGCTTACGAAATACTCCTCTGTCTCAATCCCAAACAACTGTATATCTGCAAGTTCTGAAGACAAAGTATAACGAGCGTTTATAATATTTAAACGGAAATACTGATATGTACCAGGAACGTCAACGCTAAAATCATGATAAGAGCCAGTATATGCTGGTATCTCGTCATTATCCGTCTTGGTGTCGATGGTTGTCCATTCGTCTTCGCTATTCAGTTTGGCCTGCAGCGTCCAGTCCTTGGGTTTCCCGGGGCTTCCATTTGCAGTATCATACCAACGACCCAGAATCCTATAGCCGCTGACGAGCATAGGCTCTGGTGTATGGAAATCCACATAGGTCGGAGGATTGCTGCCCCGCCAAGTAGTTTCACCGTTCCCGTCAAAGGCACTAGCAGCAGATTCGGAGGAGGGAGAGGGATCGGGGTCATAGTCAATCGTATAGCCAGAGGCGAAAACCTTATCACCACTTTTGACGAACAAATAATTATTTCCCAACAACTTGTCGCTTCCTGCCGAGACAACCAGTTTGGTGGCATTAAGGGGGTTGCCTTTGCTGTCCTTGAGGGTGAATTTCACGATAGCCTGTTTGTTGATGAATTCTGCGCTGGTAGTAGTCACCGTGGACGTGGAGGCATCGGTGACGGTCACCGTTGCCACAGCATTGTCGCAGTTGGCGGCTATATATTCAAGCGTACCGCCCTGTGAGGCGTAATTCGCATTGCGGAAACGCAGCGTGAGTACATCGCCGTTCTCGATGGTGCCTGTCAATGAGCCACTCAGCATGGTACTGCTGCCGCTGCTTTGGGCAGTCAATGTTCCGTCAAGATGAACTTTCTTGGTTTCATTAAACACGGTCACTTCTTCGCCCTTAGCCCATGTGGCGTTGAGCGTCTTGCCGTCGAGCGCGAGGGCTTTTTGACCGGCGTTGGTCGCGTTGCCGCCCTTGGTGGCGCTGACGTTCAGCGTGAAGGTCCTGGGGGCAAAACCGGCTGACTGGTTGTCGATGATGTCATCGCCGGAGCAGGCTGCAAGGAAGGCTGTTGCCATAAGCATGACTGCCGCAGTGCGGATATCTGTGATAACTCGCTTCATAGTCTTTTTCATCGTCATTACCTCCTTGTTACCACTCTTCTTCTGTCGCAGTACCATAGCCACTACGATTGGCCTCTACACCACTTGCTGCCAGCAGGGGTGCCTCAACACGGGATTCAAAAACCGTCATCAACGGTTTCTCATAAATTTTCTTCTTCATCAGGGTTAAATTATCTAATATTAATTTCGTTTACAATCTTTTAATTCTATGGCTGATAATAATAAAAATCAACTCCGCCAAAAGTTTATATATTTTTATACAGCAGCACAGCCGGTCAACACTTGTACTATGTCCGCAACGGAGAAATAGTACTGCTCTGCATCCCAAACTATACGGACTTTTTACCCTCAAAGAGTTGTATGGCGAATTTATCGTTCATTATGGACTTCCCCTGCTCAGAAACAGGAGAAGCCCACAAAGCCTCGCGCACATATAGGCTGCGCTATATAAAAATAATAGTAAGTCTTTAGAGAGAGAGAGAGAGAGAGAGAGTGTGAGAGAGAGAGTGTGTGTGTGTGTGTTTACACAAAACTCTGGAATATCCAAGAATTTCGTGTTAAATAATGTTTCCGTATGTAATCCACACATATTCATATCACACACTATTATTTATGCAGGTTGCAATTCTTCTGTCAGAAAACTATACACATAGCCCGAAGACTGAAAGAAAAGCCCTGTCTTAGGATTGTTCAATTTCTCAAACAGACGAGAGGTATAGACAGCGTCAAAAGCCTGCTCCATAGAAAGACCACGCTCGTCCATCAGCCTGGAGATAAGGTCTTTGACTATCTCCTCTTTCATGTTCTGAAATTCCGCCTGTGATACCTTCATCTGCTTGTTTGCTTTTTCAGTTTGTCAATGGCTCTCTGAGTACAGAAAGCATACTGGAATGTAATGCCTTTGATATACTGGATGCGCTTCAGGAATTCCTCAAAGGAAATGTAGCCTTGCTTGTAGCGTGTTATCTGGGCACCAATGCGGTCGTTTGCTATAGGACCATACACAATATCGTAATCATGCAGCGTCCTGCCGTTGGGTTCTGTTCGATGGTCATAGACGAAGTGTGCCCACTCATCAGTATAATCCTCAAACCGCTTGATTTGAAACTGCTCGAAAAGCGACTCGTCAAACTCATACACGTTAACCACAGGAGCAGCATCTTCAAATTCTGCACGGAACTGCGCCATCTCCAGTGATTGCTGTTCGTCGTCTGACAGATAGAATGCCCTGCCAAAATCCTTGTTAGGCTTAGACTTCGCTAAGTCAACATGAGAAATGTCAACGGTTGAACCATGATAGAGTCTCATAGGTTTCCACCCCTCCTGTGGCAGTATTCCCGCAAGGTTTGGATATTCTCTTCAACCGAAAGCGTGTGCATCACGTTATAAT
>CACYCZ010000125.1 GCA_902773055.1 uncultured Bacteroidales bacterium | reverse complement strand
TAAAGGAAGCGGAGATTATCAAGTAGGATAATCTCCGCTTCCTTTATAATATCAATCCTCCTATTTCTTTCTGGGGAATGTTATCCATGCATTGATAGGATAGTGGTCACTCGGATTGTGAATCTCATGCGTTTCAGCTTTGATTTCCTTGGGAGCAGCCTTGAACTCTGCATCTGAGGTCTTTTCACCCAACCAATAGTGATTTGTCAATATGCCATAACGGCTTACCTTTGTACCTTTACCGACAAAAATATGATCAATTCTTGATATCGTGAACTTTGCCGGATCCCATCCATTAAAAGTTCCGCCAGGAGCAAATCGAGTGTTGGCAATTGTGTAAGAATCAACCAGCTTTCCCGTACCAACAACCGTTTCGTAGGCTTCACTGAACTGGTTGACATTAAAATCACCCGTAACAACGACATTGTCTGTATTGTCAGCCAATTCTGCAATTTTGGCAACGATGAGTTTTACACCCTCGCGGCGCGCCTTTACGCCGACATGGTCTAAATGAGCATTGAAAAACCAGAATTCCTGCTTTGTTTCCAAATCTTTCAGATGAACATAGCTGCAGACACGTCGACATACTGCATCCCATCCGTAAGACACTTCATTAGGGGTTTCGCTCAGCCAAAAAGTACCATTTTCTAATTTCTTAAAACGTTTTTTATTGAAGAAGACTGGGCTATATTCCCCTTTTTCTGCTCCATCGTCTCGCCCAACTCCGACGTAATCGTAATCGGGCAATCTCTGTAACATATCCTGCAATTGAGGATGAGTTACTTCCTGTGCACCAAATGCATCAAAGTTTTGGAATCTAATGAGATCGCACAGTATATCTCTACGCTGTTCCCAACCATCATTATGCTCGTAGTCAACTTTTGTTAAAAGGCGAATGTTGTAAGATGCAACATTCAATTCCTTGGAAAATAAGCCTAAACTTATACCAAAGAAAATGATAAGTAAAAATAAATTGCGTTTCATGTTTTTGATGATTAAATTATATTCTGATAGGTTACAAAGATATTCTTTTTTCTTCATATGTTCAAAGTTTTATATACCTTTGTTTACACATTTTAAA
Source organism: uncultured Bacteroidales bacterium (assembly GCA_902773055.1). Classification (GTDB taxonomy): domain Bacteria; phylum Bacteroidota; class Bacteroidia; order Bacteroidales; family Bacteroidaceae; genus UBA6382. Next base: position 2,258 of record CACYCZ010000125.1, on the reverse strand, counting down.
TAATATAGTATGGACTTCTTGCACCTGGTGTCACGCCGCTATAGCGTCCGAGAATATCTTCAGAAACCTGTCAGTAATGATGATTTGGAGTACATTTTAAATTGCGCACGACTTGCTCCGTCTGCCGTAAACAGGCAACCGTGGCATTTCTATATCTGCAAGACCACGGAATCACTACAGAAACTCCACCAATGCTATGATCGTCCATGGTTTAATACTGCACCTATGGTTATCATAGCATGTGTTTCTCATTCTGAAGAATGGATTCGGCAAAGTGATGGACGTGCTCATGGAATTGTTGATGTTTCTATTGCTGTTGAGCATATTTGTCTGGCAGCAACTGAAAGAGGTTTGGGAACGTGTTGGGTCTGTAACTTTGACAGTAACAAGATTATGACATTGTTTGATTTTCCGCAAGGGACAGCCCCTGTAGCACTGATACCATTAGGATATCCCAATACAAACATCACAGAGAAAAACAGAAAAGAATTATCAGAAATTACCACTATTATATAATATTATCAAAACTTGGGAAAATGCTTAAATACTTAATCATCCTATTTACAATGATAGCAGCCAGCAATCTATATGCACGCCATCAGAAGAGTGTAAAAGTTGACACCTCATCTCCACTGTGGGGAAAGAAGATAAATGTCATTGGCGACAGTTATGTGTATAATCACAAAGAATCCCAACAACTGACATGGCATGCGAAAATTGCAGCTAAATATAATATGATATATAGAAATTATGGGAAAAATGGTAATGGCCTAATCACGCCTCTGGCATCAGGTACACCCGTTGTTGAACGCTATAGCATAATGGCCCATGATGCAGATTATATCGTAATAGTAGGTGGCAAGAACGATTATAACAAACAAATATCTATTCAGGATTTTGTAGCAGGACTGCGAAAACTTTGTTCTCTTCTGGCAGAAGAATATACTGGAGCAAAAATGTGTTTCTTTACTCCCTGGTGCATATATCCAGATTCTGCGAAGGATCCCAAGCCAATCAAACTGGTAGAATATGTAGATGCTATTATTAAGGTGTGTGGTGAATATTCCATTCCTGTTTTTGACTCCAGCAGAGAATCCGATATAAGAATGTACAGCCAATCCTTCCGTGCAAAATTTTGCCAAAGTCCAACGGATGTAAGTCACTTGAATGAGCAAGGGCATTTATTTTTCATGAATAAGGCTGAAAAATTTTTATTGTCAATGTAATGTTTTGAGCATTTTGATAAAAAAAAATAAAACCGTTACTGAAAAACAGTAACGGTTTTATAACCTTAAAGAGGATAACAAATTATTTCTTTGCCTCAGCAATAGAAGCCTTGCGGTATTCCTTACCTAATTTCTCGAGATCAAGAGTAGCTTTACGAACACGAGCTGCAGCAGCTTTGTTACCTTCCTTTACGATGTCTACTTTTATTGCTTCCATTGTAGCAACAATTTGTTCAACTAATTTCTTCATTTTTTGTTAATTTAAAAAGTTAATAAAAAAAAGGTTATTCATTAATTTTATGTCCCAAAGATATATTTTTTTTTTAAAACAAACAAAAATTTACAAGAAATTATTTATTTTTTTTTATTAAGTGTTAAAAAAGGGCAGTTTATTCTCTGTAAAAACAAATTACATCGCTTTAAATACAACCTCTAAACCATCATATGCAGCTCGAAGTGGAGAGGGTAGACTTGCATTGAGTTCTTCTTGCGATTTATTGTCATGCAGTCCATAACTCATATGGGTTAAATATACTGGTTGACCTGTAGGTGGAGTGTAGCGCTTTGTAGAAAGAAGCATATTGGTAATGCGTGATACTGTATTGGCACTACTATGATTAAAAATTCTGTAATCTTCATCGTGCCCTAATCCCATAGTAGACTCCATAACAAATGCAGTTATAGGACGTGGAGGAGTGAGACTCTTATGGGTATCAATACCGGCAACCCTGGAAGCACGGCCCATTATGCCGCCCGTATCCGTGGCATATAGTAAGCGCACACCTAATTTTTCGTCAGTTGTTCCTTTCTCTATCAAGTAAATCAATGCTTGCTCATTATAGTCATTTGTGCTATGGTTAGCAGCAAGAGGGGTGATAGTCAAGCCATGAATTTTGACAGGATTGTTAAGTTTAAGAGGTATAACCTCCGGCATTGGCTTTCCTGTCTTCTCTGAAGCTGCCTTGAAATTAGCAATAGCTCTTTCATGCCATGTTTCAGAAAGATAAACTGTCTTTATACCAAGTAACAGAG
>CACYCZ010000124.1 GCA_902773055.1 uncultured Bacteroidales bacterium | reverse complement strand
TCCAGCCTTGGTGCTGTCGAACTTGCCGTTGCCCTGCATTATGTGTTTGATACCCCAAATGATAAAATTGTATGGGACGTAGGGCATCAGGCCTATGCCCACAAAATAATTACAGGAAGAAGAGAAGCCTTCAAGCATAATCGCGAATTAGGTGGCATCCGCCCCTTCCCTTCCCCCGTTGAAAGCCCATATGATGTCAACACCTGTGGCCATGCGTCAAATTCCATATCAATTGCGCTAGGTCTGGCTGTCGCAGCAGCTTTGCGTAACGACCCTCAAAATGTTGTTGCAGTAATCGGTGATGGCGCCATGAGTGGTGGACTGGCATTCGAAGCGCTTAACAATGTTTCCGCCTCACCAAACAATCTTCTGATTATTCTCAACGACAACAACATGAGTATCAGTAACAGCGTAGGTGGTATGAAGCAATATCTCAGACATTTACATACAAGCAACCTATACAATACCATACGGTATAAAGCTGCCAATAAAATGAAGTCCTGGGGATTACTGACAGAGAACGGACGCAGGAAAATTATAAGATTCAACAATGCAATCAAATCCATAATCAATAATCAACAGAATATATTCGAAGGACTAAACATCAGATATTTCGGTCCGATGGATGGCAACAATATTCAAGATTTAGTACATACTATACGTGAAATTAAGGACATGACAGGTCCAAAAATTTTACATATATATACCACAAAAGGAAAAGGATATAAAATTGCCGAACAGGATGCAACGATATGGCATTCCCCAGGGAAATTCGACCCGATATCAGGTCTGCGCATCCAAACATCGGCAGAAGGTCTGCCACCTCGATTTCAGGATGTTTTTGGCGATACTTTAGTTGAACTCGCTCAGAAAAATCCTAAAATCGTGGGTGTAACACCTGCTATGCTCACAGGATGTTCAATGGAGAAACTACAAGAGATTTTCCCGGAAAGGACTTTTGATGTAGGCATTGCAGAAGGCCATGCCGTTACATTTTCTGCGGGAATGGCCATTGAGGGATTAGTTCCATTCTGTAACATCTATTCTTCTTTTTCACAAAGAGCATATGACAACATCATACACGATGTAGCCATCACAAACGAGCACGTTATCATATGCCTTGACAGGGCTGGCCTTGTCGGGGAAGATGGTCCCACTCACCATGGAGCATTTGACATTGCTGCATTAAGACCAATTCCCAATTTGACCATTTGCTCTCCAATGGACGGCAAAGAATTGCGGAAAATGATGTTTACTGCTCAAGCTGACGGCAATGGAGCATTTGTAATCAGATACCCGCGAGGCAGATGTGAGGATATAGACTGGAAGTGTAAGCTGGAACCTATTGACATTGGCAAAGGCCGGCAACTGTCCCAAGGTACTGATCTCGCAGTACTGACATTTGGCCCATTAGGCTATAGTGTGCAAACAGCAATTCACGAAATATACGCAGAGAAAAAGAATTATTCTATCGCTCATTTTGACATGAGGTTTGTCAAGCCTTTGGATACACAGATTCTGGATAATGTTATAAATCAATTCGACCGGGTTGTAACAGTTGAAGACGGCTCAAAAGAAGGTGGTTTCGGCAGTGCAGTAGCAGAGTATCTTTCAGAAAAGAAGTACCATGGCACTCTGACTATTTTGGGATTACCAGACACCTTCGTTGAGCATGGAGCTGTAGACAAATTATATGAAAAAGCCGGTTTGGATGTCCAATCCATAAAACAAGCACTATCATGAAAATTATTATCGGTGGCGCCGGTGCTGTCGGCACACATTTAGCGAAATTGCTATCACGTGAACGACACGATATAACCGTTATGGATGCCAGTCCCGAGAAATTTGAAAATCTCATTGCAAATTATGATCTTATGGGATGCCCTGTTTCTCCAACATCCATAGAAGGACTGCGCTCGGCTGGTGTCAGCAATGCTGACCTGGTCATCGGTGTGACTCCCAATGAAACTGAAAATCTTACATGTTGCATGTTAGCCAGTAAAATGGGAGCCAAGAAAACTGTTGCCCGCGTTGAATCCCTGGAATATCTTCAGGCAAAAAATAAAGAATTTTTCAAGGAAGTCGGTATTCATTCTCTCATCATGCCTGAGATGATAGCTGCAGAAGAAATTGCCAGCAACGTACAGCGCAGCTGGATACGCCAAATATGGGAAGTTGAAAAGGGTGATTTGCTGATGATGGGTATAAAAGTCCGTGAAAATTGCCAAATCCTGAATATTCCTCTAAAAGATATAGGCATGTCCAATGCACCGTATCACATTGTAGCTATCAAAAGACATGGAGAAACACTGATTCCTCATGGTAACGATTGTCTTCATGCATACGATCTTGCCTACTTCATGACAACTCGAAAATACATGCCATATATTCGGGAGATTACCGGGAAAACTGATTATCCCGATGTTAAAAACGTCATTATTATGGGAGGAGGTCGTACGGCTGCCTACGCAACAAAGATGATGCCCGACAACATTAACATCAAAATCATAGAGAAAGATCGTGAACGATGCAAGCAACTTAACGAACTCATTGACAAAAAAAATGTCATGATTATCCACGGAGACGGTCGGGATATATCATTGCTGACGGAAGAGAACATCCAAAATACACAAGCTTTTGTTGGACTGACATCCAGTTCGGAAGCCAATATTCTAGGATGTCTTACAGCTAAGCGCATGAATGTCAGCAAGACCATTGCCATGCTCAGTAATCTTAGCTTCGTTGATATGGCAGAAAGCCTTGATATCGGTACACTTATTAACAAACAGTCTATCGCTGCAAGCTATATCTACCGAATGATGCTGAAAGCCGATGTTACCAACGTAAAATCCCTTATGGTTGCCAACGCTGATGTCGCAGAATTTAACGTCAAACCCAATTCCAGAATAACAAAGAAACTTGTCAAAGACTTGAATTTGCCATTAGGATGTACAATCGGTGGTCTTATCCGAGGCGACCAAGGTGTTCTGGTTAACGGAAATACGCATATTGAGGAGGGTGATCACGTTGTCGCCTTCTGCTTAGAAAACGATTTAAGTAAACTCAGTTCTTTCTTTGCATAGAAGATGATTTCACTAAAGACCATATCAAGATATATCGGCATGCTCATCATATTAGAGGGATTATTGCTGGCAATATGTCTGGTCATAGCTTTTTACTACGGGGAGAGTCAAGTCAGGACCTTTGCCCTTTCATCTTCTTTATCTTTACTCTTGGGCAGCACATTATATTACACTTGCCGCAAGTGTCGGCGCTATCCTAATCGGCGGGAGGCATATTTCATTGTCGCTGTCGTTTGGATTATCTTTTCCCTCATTGGCATGATTCCATTTCTCATGAGTGGTTTCTGTGATTCCATATCGACTGCCTTCTTTGAGGCAATGTCCGGATTCACGACAACAGGAGTTTCTGCAATGAACAATATTGACCAACTTCCCCATAGTTTGCTTTTCTGGAGAAGCCTGACTCATTGGATTGGCGGATTGGGAATTGTTTTCTTTACCATCACTTTGCTGCCAAACAATCTACAGGGAGGAGCCCAATTACTTACTGCAGAAAAGATAGGCCTGTCTTCTGAAAAAGTACACCCACGTTCCGGCACCACGGCAAAATGGCTGTGGTCGCTATATGCTTTTCTGACTCTTGTCTGCACCCTTTGCCTATGGGGTTGTGGGATGACCCTTTTTGACAGCCTTAATTTTGCCATGTCAACAATGGCAACCGGAGGATTTGCACCACGTTCAAACGGTGTGCTATACTATGACTTACCATGTGCCGATTTTGTCATGGCAATCTTTATGCTCATCGCCGGACTCAATTTTACCTTATTATATCTGGCCATTTTCAAGCACAAAGTCAAAGCTTTGTTCAAAAATGAGGAACTGCGCTTCTTTCTTGCCATTGTTGTCACTATCGGCACCCTTTGTACCCTATCCCTTATTTTTTACAATCATTATTCTCCTGCTCACGCTTTGAGGGTAGCTTTTTTCAATGTCATATCGCTGCAAACCACAACAGGCTTCGTTTCGGACAATTACACTTTATGGTTTCCTCCGATGTGGCTATTGATTCTAATGTTAAACACAATGGGTGCATGTGCAGGAAGCACCACCGGCGGCCTTAAAGCTGTCAGGATACTTATAGTATTCAAGACTGCCACATGCCAATTTAAACGCCTGTTACATCCCAATGCCATCATTCCTGTCAGAGTAAATAAAGTGCCCGTATATGAATCTACCGAACATGTTTTGCTATCCTACTTTGTACTGTTCGCCCTGCTCATTATGTGCGGTACACTTGCTTTTGATGCCATGGGACTCCCCCTTCTTGATTCAACGAATCTGGCAATATCCTGTGTCGCAAATATCGGCCCTATATCTGGACATACCTTTGGCCCATTAGACGACCTCAATGCCCTACCTCCGATGGCTAAATGGCTATGTTCCTTCCTTATGCTTGCCGGCCGTTTAGAAATATTCAGCGTCATGCTTCCTCTGACCTTTGCATTCTGGAAGAACGACTAATTACCTGTCGTTCCTATCATAGTATTAATTAACTGAATAATAAACCTATAATTATTTTCAACTAAAGTTTTTGATGACAATGAAGCTTATTATCTTATCGCTCTGCCTTGCAATGTTTTCCAATCTTTTCATAACAGCTCAAGACAGTATCATCCCCCCCGATTACACTCGGTACATCCTTACCCCCAAAGCTCCGAAGACACCCCGCATCAATGGCCCCAAAGTCTATGGAGCCCGCCCCGGAGCTGATTTCTTGTATAGAATTCCCGCCACGGGTCAACGCCCGATATCGTTCAGTGCAACAGGTCTGCCTAAAGGACTGCACCTCAACTCTGCAACGGGCATTATTACTGGAAAGACAAACAAAAGAGGTTCTTACAAGGTACGACTCCAAGCCCGAAATGAACTCGGCTCAACCGAAAGGACTCTAAGGATTGAAATTGGCGACAACATTGCACTAACTCCGCCGTTAGGCTGGAACTCATGGAACTGCTGGGGAATCCAAGTCAACCAAGAAAAAATTCTACATTCTGCTCAAACGTTTATTGCCACAGGGCTGGCAGACTACGGATGGTCATACATCAATATTGATGACGGATGGCAAAGCATACGCGGAGGAAAATACAACGCTATCCAGCCCAACAGGAAATTTCCAAACATGAAAGCGCTCGTTGACAGCATTCATGCTTTAGGACTTAAGGCCGGCATTTACTCCGGCCCATGGCAAAGCACATATGCTAGTCATATCGGTTCTTCATGCGACAATCTGAACGGAACATATTGGTGGATTGAGCAAGGGCTTGTCGATGAAGACTATCGCTTGGACCGCACAAAAGTCGGAAAGGAAGATATTCGGTCCTTTGGTAAATATTCATTTGCCAAACAAGATGCCAGACAATGGGCAGAATGGGGATTCGACTATCTGAAATACGACTGGAATCTGAATGACCGCTGGTGGCTGGAGGATATGCGTAAAGCTATTGATGAAACAGGACGTGACATTGTATATTCTATCTCAAACTCATCGCGTGTCGCTTTAGGACCTATATTGGCTAAACAGGCTGAATGCTGGCGGACAACCGGAGACATCCGCGATACATGGGAAAGTATGTCTACAATAGGATTCCAAGGACAAGACCAATGGGCACCATACCGCTCTCCCGGCCATTGGCCAGATGCAGACATGCTTGTCCTCGGCAAAGTCGGTTGGGGCCGTCATTACCATTGGACACAGCTCACGCCCGATGAACAATACACCCACATAACCCTATGGGCTATTTTAGCTTCCCCCATGCTCCTCGGCTGCGACATGGATATGCTTGATGACTTTACACTCAGCCTGCTATGCAACAATGAGGTACTGGATGTCAACCAAGATCCGCTGGGATATCAGGGAACCTGCTATTCCCGCCACGAAGACATTGCCATATATGTCAAGCCTCTTGAAGACGGCTCTCTGGCCGTTGCCCTCTTCAACTTAGACAAGCTGCCGCATACAATAGGCTTTATACCACATAAATTGGGACTTACAGGATTTCAGACAATCCGCGACCTGTGGCGTCAGCAAGATATCGCGACCATCGGCGAACGCGAGCGCTGGGAATGCGAAGTAGCTCCCCATGGAACCGCATTCTACAAACTATATCCCGGTATCACGAATAAAAAACTTGAAGGCAATTTCAGAAAGGAAAAAGAAAAGAAAAATACATGATTCTGCATCCTGACATTTCTCCAGACAACAGAAAGAATTAAAACAGGATAATCATTCCAGCACCAACTGGAAATCCTGTACACTTCTTCAACTATCCAAAACAAGGGGCCGTTAGCGGCCCCTTGTTTTAATTTGTCAGGAAAAACGGATATTAGCAATCTTTAACATTCAAAAGACAGGCTTTTTCTTAAACAACACCCTCACCAGAGCATACTGTAGCAGGGGTAAATTTTGTAGGCCTGGCAGTTTTCACTGGCAGGCCTACAAAATTTAACGCGCAGGCCTGCTGGTGAAAACCGCCAGGCCTGCAACTTTACAAGACAAAAATGCGGGATGCTGCAAAAAGTTAATTCCTGTTAATTTCTTACAAATTGATATGCAAATTCAGCAAGAAACAAAGAAGGATATCTTCATTCCTTAGAAATAAAGGAGGGATTTTCACAAGAGATTCGCAATTTCATAATACCTAAAATCTTAGCTATTATTATTGCCAATTATTTCACTCTCCGACAACCTCACCTGCATCACTATTGCCGCAGGAGGACGTAATCTGAGCTACCGTAAGAATATAGTCTTGATTGCAAAAATATCTGACAGAAACCTTTCCATCACCATGCTGACTCAAAATGAATGCCGGAAAATTTCCTTCAGGCCTAAATACAAAAGGTGGAATAAAAAAATCTTTCATATGATTAGCAACACCGTCCATCTGGGATTTAAAAATACTTTCCTTTGCACACCACAGAACAAGTTTGTATAGCGGCAGAGCTTGGGCATTCACAGGCATTTCGCGAGAGGTCATAAAGTATTCGGAAATCCCATCTACCCGGTGTCGCGACTGAATAGTCTCTATATCTATGCCGTAATGACTTTTTTCTGAGAAGGCAACAGCCACCCACCCCTTGGTATGGGAAATACTGATATTAGACAATCTGTTTCTAACGTACGGCATGCCGTTTTGTTTATGAGAGAGAACAACTTCGTGACTATTGAAATGTTTCTCAATAAGTATCTGCTCAATCATAGCCTCCTGCTGACGGCTCAAAGGCTTAAACTTCTGTTGAACCTGTCTATAGAATGATTGATTTCCTAAAAGAGCTGCCAACTCCTCAGGAGACTCAGATATTTTCCAGACATAAATCTGGATATCGTCAACATTCATAAAGTTTGATAACGGCATGACGATTCCTTAAAAACGTGATACCTTTATCTTAGAGACATGACGGGCATCAACATTCAGTATTTCAAAAACAAACTGTTTATATCTTACTATTTGATGCTTTCTGGGAACATCTCCGATCAAATCTATAACAAAACGAGCCAGAGTACTTGTATCGTCACCCATTTCTTCAAAGAAATTGTCATCAATATTGAAAATCCTGCAAAATTCCAGTATCGTAATTTTGGCATCAAAAATATAAGTGTCACGACTTATCTTAATATACAAACTCTTATCATCATCAAACTCGTCATTGATTTCACCCAATATCTCCTCAATGATATCTTCAAGAGTGACGACCCCTGTTACGCCGCCATATTCGTCAACAACTACTGACAAATGTATTTTCTTTGTCTGAAACTCCCTCAGAAGGTTGTCTATCTTTTTGGTTTCAGGAACACAAATATGAGGTCTTATAAGATTCTGCCAACAAAAATCATCGGGTTCCTCCAAGTGAGACAGCAGATCTTTAATATACAATACACCAACTATATTATCCTTATTATTGGAATAAACCGGCATCCGCGAATACTTGTTTTGTGCAATAATATCCAATACCTCATGAAAAGTCATTCTATAATCAATATCAACAATATCTACATGATATGTCAAAATATCCTTGACCGTTTCATTTCCAAAATGTAAAATTTCCTTCAACATTTCTTGCTTAGGAGAATAATTATCGGATGACTCTAATGAACTATTGGGTTTCCCGTGCCTGGAGAAAGACCAGAAACTCCGTAAACGAGCCACAAAATGCACAAACGCCTTGACAGGGAAATAAAAGACAGTAAGACCTTTACCGGACCAGCTTTGCCCCAAAGACAGCAGAATGCTAAAAAACAATAAAACTATTACGAGGACAATCCAAAACTGAATCCCAGACAAATATGCCAAAGCAAACAATAACAGAACGGAAATTCCCAACAAGAAAATATTAATACTTTGAGCAATCAATACATCATCCTCAAAGCTATTACCAGCAGCATAAATCTGAGAGAAACCTTCATCACTCAGTTGTGAAGAAAATCTATAAACTGCCGACACATACACAAACAGCAAAGACAAGACTATCAACAGTACGATTATAGCGGCAGACATTGTTTACGGCTTATTTTCGCCTGGATTATTATGGAAATTAAACAATTCAAGCTTTTCTGCCCAAATTTCACATCTTGTACGGCTTATGCCAGCTTTGTCCGTATAAGACGAATAACGTATTTGCCCTTCAACATATATCTTATCACCTTTGCGTACATAAGTTTCTGCTGCTTTAGCCAAATTACGCCACAAAACAATCGTATGCCAATCAGAACTTTCGGGAACACTGATACCGTCTTTTGTCGTGTACGCATTGTTTGTTGTCGCTAACGTAATTGTCGCAACCGCAACATCCTTAGAGACATACCTTATTTCTGGGTCTCTGCCGACATTTCCTATTAACATTACCCTATTCAATGACATATACTGTTAACGTATTCGGTCTGCACTCTTTACCTTCATCTCATCACGACGGACAGCTCTCCATGCCAAATAATTAAACAGGATAGCCACCACAGAAAGAACAATCACGCTACAGGAAGACCAAGATATGGTATCTTTCTGCACATATAACGCAATACAGAAAACAACAATGGCTGCACACAACTCTATAACAGCGGCACAAATTAGTTTCATTTGTTTTCTTCGTTGCTTAAAAAGAAATAAGGAAACAGCCGACGTTATACCTGCCAATATAACTAAACCAACATAACCTATCTGTTGCGGAAAAACAGGTTTAATGGCAAGAAATACAATCGCTATTAATATAATAGCAAACAAGAGATACAGACTCTGAATCCTTTGAATCATAACCTGTCTTTGTCTGACGAAGGATTGCGGAAATATATCTTGTCATCCAAGAACTCCTGTTCAGCAATCAGTGACGGCTTAGGCATTTTTTCATAGTGGCGGGATATTTCTATCTGCTCACGATTCTCAAATTCCTCATCCAATGTATCATTCTTTATTCCAAACTCCTTCAGTTTTGACTGCAATTCAGACTTAACATCAACAGCAATCTGATTGGCACGCTTGCCCATAATCACTACACTCTCGTATACGTTATCTGTATTTTTACTGAAATCAACAATGTTACGTGTTACAGTTGTGGAAGAATTTCCTTTTTTATTTGCCATATTATATCTTTTTTATAATGATTTATACTTATCCTGAGCTTTCTCAAAAATACGCTTTGCTTCATCAAGATATTTCGAAGAAGGATATTCGTTGAGAAAACCATAATATTCATCTATCGTATTTTCGAGACGTTCTTTCATTTTATCCTTAACACTTTGTTGAGCAAGATTATACTTGGATTTTAATATTAAGAAAGAAAACTCTTCTTTCATTTTTGTATAAGGATAGTCTTTTATTGCATTTTCAGATGTCACAATACACGCCTCGTAATTATTACCTCCCATCGTAGAATTACCAATATAGCCCCCTAAATTATAATATAGTTTCGCAGCTTGGAATTCCTTCATCACCAACTTATCCTGCAGTTCATATATCATATCACGGGCTTTTTCTACAAATTGTCCGTCATAACTTGATTCAATATAATTTTGCAATCCTGAAACAGCCTGATATGTACTGGTTTGGTCTAATTCTATTTGGGGGGTATTCATATATAGAGACAACGCCGAATAAAAATGGGCAACATCCACAAATACTCCAGTCGGATATTGCGCCATATATTTCTTAAACATGTCGCTCGCCACAATATAATCTTGAAACTGATATTGCGTCATCGCAGAAAGAAATGCTGCCTCATCGCCCTTTTCCGTTCCCTTAAGAGCGGGCATAATATCATTTAGAAGAAATGATGTATTAGAATTTTTATTTTGAAAAAAATATTGTTTTGCCATTTCATACTTAAAATCCGTATCAGGATTTTTCATAACCTTATTAAAGGAATTACATGACGCAAGCAACAAAACAAAAAATGTCAGTTTAAAATAATTGTATATTCCCATAAGCCGATAAACTATGCAAAATTAATAAAATACATCCGAACAATGCCTGTATAACACAAATTTTGTCATAAAAATTTTAGAAAAAAATGCAGCCTTCTAACATGCTGTATGACGAGAAGACTGCAATTTATCATCAATGGCCTGATGAACATGAAGAGTAATTGACTCATACGAATCACTAACTTCTGGAAATTTCACAGGCAAGAAACTGACTTTTACCGGACGGCGAAGAGGTCTTCTACTACCACGGGGCATCGCTTCAAAGGCGCCCGAAATACAAACCGGCACAACAGGTATATTAAGTTCCTTACTTAGAATTGCAAAAGTTTTTTTAAACTCAGACAAGCAACCATCGTGCGTCCTCGTCCCTTCAGGGAAAATAATAATATTTTTACCCATTCGGAGTACTTTAGACAGTTGCATGATTGATTTTTTAATATTTGTTGACTTCAATACAATCACATTATGTTTTCGAGCCACGAAACGCACCAGCCAATTACTGACATGCTCCTCTTTCGCATAAAAAAACGTATCACGAATCATGGACGATTTAAAACACGACATCACAAACAAACCATCTAAATAACTTTGATGGTTCACAGCAAAAATCGCAGCCTGATTTCTGGGTAAATTTTCTAACCCCTCTATTTTTAAGTTAAAAAACTTTTTAGCACCCAACTCAAACATTTTTACCCCCAATACACCGGAATACCATGTTGAAGGCAATTTAATTCCATCAATATCTTTTTTCACATAATCCTTCCAATCTATATTGTCTTGCTCAACAAATGACTTATAATCACAAATATATTCTGCAAGTTCCACTACATTTTGGAATTTAGAAAGGCGCTCTTGCTCTATTTCGATACCAAAAGTATACTCCAAAAATCCCTGCAACCCAACTTTATCTAGAGAATCAAAAACCAGATCGTACTCCAAATGGTCTGTTGGGCGAACCGGTTTGTTTTTTTCCTTGGATATATAATTTTTCAATATCTGATATTCTGAAAAAGTAGGCTCAATAATGACTTGAGGAGATTCAATAGTCTCATTCAAAAGAGACTTTAATTTGAATCGCTGGATTTTATCCAAACGTGTTCGCGGCAAATCCCCACGATATATTGAGAAGTTTATGATTTTCTTATATGAAGGAACCGTTTCATTGTAATACTGCAATACCGCTGTTCTCATAATCATATCAAGTTCTGAATCAGACTTATTCCAATATGCAGGTTGAGGTACGATAATTGCTTTTAACATATCACCTTCTTGTAATACAGCCGACTCTTTGACATATTCCGAGTATTTATCCAGCATAGACTCAATCTCTGCCGGATTTATATTCTTGCCATTGCTTAAAACTATTATTTCCTTACACCTGCCTGTTATATATAACCGACCTTGTTTATCAAAATATCCCAAATCACCCGTGCGCAAGAAACCGTCTTCACCGATTACACTTGACGTCGCATCGGGATTATTATAATACCCCTGCATCACATTAGGACCTTTGACAAATATTTCAGAATCACGAATTTCTACAGAAACATCAGGCATTGGTTTTCCGACACAACCAGGGATAATGTCATCGGGACGGGTGAAAGAAATCATAGGTGCAGTCTCGCTCATACCATAGCCCTCCAAAACATCCAGTCCTAAAACCCGCAACCCAATACCTATCTCTTTTTCCAAAGCAGCACCTCCGCTGACACAGAAAGTTATATGCCCTCCCATTTTTTTTCGGACAGACTTAAATACAAATTTGGAAAAACTACTATTATCTACTTTTTTACAAATACCAAACAGGGCTTTAGTAAAAACTGAAGAATCAATTTTCTTTTTAATTCCCCTATAGAACATTGTCCAAAAGCGAGGAACACCAATAACAATTCCCACCTTACCATGCTGCATCGTATTCATCACATCCACTGCATTCATTGATGGCGCAATTGCGACTCCTCCTCCGACAACTAAAGGCGCCACAACCGAACCCATAAGTGGTAAAACATGATGAAGTGGCAACAGTATCATTGTACGCAATTCTGGGCGGTAAATATGTACATCCCGAGAAACGGAATATACATTAGCCATAATGTTTCGAAAAGACAACATGACACCTTTAGGATTACCTGTCGTTCCAGAAGTATATATAATTAATGAGGTATCATCTTCAGCATACGACACAAAACATTTCTCTTCCGTTGAAATTTCAAGAGACTCATAATTATCCATCAACATAACAGGAACATTTAACTGTGCCTCCTGGAGCGCCTTATAGACAAAATCCTTTTTTTTAGAATTTGTCCACACTGAAAAAGGCTGACAATCTCTCAATATATATACAAACTCCTGAAAAGAAACCATTGCATCAACGGGGACGGCAATACCATGATTATTCCAGATTGCAAACAAAGAATAAATCCACCCTATTCGATTTTCACTAAAAATAATTGTCCGTGCATGGTTCTCATGAGGAGTATATTTTGAGAAAAAATTAATTCGACACAATAACTCAGAATAACTGACATTATTTTTCCTGTCAATGATAGCAATGCCATCATATTCTTTTAAAAGTTGCAATTCTTGACTCATATTTGCAAAGTTAATCATTTTTATCAGTGAAGAGATAAAGTGAACTTCTAAAACTTTTGTAATTTTGCAATAATATAACAGAAAAAAATATGAACACGTGGTTTGACTGTAAAGTAGCATATGAGAAAACTCTGGAGAATGGCATGTTAAAAAAAATAGCAGAATCATATTTGGTCAATGCTTTTAACATCGTTGAAGTAGAAAAAAAAATAGTTGAAAACCTCAAACCATATATTCGAGGTGAATTTGAGGTAACAGACATCCGTAAGGCCAAAATTGCGGAACTCTATTATGAAAACACATATGAAGATGCATTGTGGTATAAATTAAAACTTGTGTTTATTACCATTGACGAAAATAAAGGCAAAGAGCGAAAAACCAATAATTTTGTTATTATAAAAGCCAAAGATATCAAGCAGGCTTTAAATATTTTGGAGGACAAGATGAAGGGCTCTGTCATGGACTATACAATCGCATCAATAGTGGAGACCACCTATTGTGATGTTTTTCTTTAAAAACAATATGCGCAATGAGCCAAATCGGTAATAACATTCTACAGATCAAGTCCTCAATACCATCTTATGTATCTCTTATAGCCGTTTCAAAATATCATTCATGTTCTGAGATTTTAGATGCATATCAAGTAGGACAGCGCATTTTTGGAGAAAATATCGTTCAAGAATTATGCAAAAAATTCCCCATCCTTCCTCAAGATATAGAATGGCATTTTATAGGGCATTTGCAAAAGAATAAAGTCAAATACATCGTCCCATTTATCAAAATGATACACTCTGTAGATAGTTATGATTTACTTAAAGAAATAGACAAGCACGCAAAAAAATGGCAAAAAAATGTACCTTGCTTGTTGCAACTTCACGTTGGTAATGAGGAAACAAAATTTGGTTTTACAGCATCAAATTGCATAAAAATGCTCGAACAGAATAGTTGGAAAGATTTAAGAAACATCTCCATAAGTGGAATAATGGGTATTGCAACACACACACAGGACGAAACTATTATTCAGAATGAATTTCATACATTAAAAAATTTGTATAATAACATAAAAGACAACTTCTTTAAGAATGACGAAAATTTTAGATTTTGTTCATGGGGAATGAGCAGTGATTATCCAATTGCAATAAAAGAAGGAAGTAACATGATCCGCATTGGTACTACAATTTTTGGAGAACGTTCCTATAGTAATCGAGCAAACATAAATGTTTAATTACGCCCTACATATTGCCAGACGACTATATAAGGATTCTTGTAATAAGAAACCCGTATCACAGTTAGCTACAAATATCGCTGTTTGTGGCATTGCTACAGGACTTACTGTGATGATTGTTTCTCTATGTGTTGTATTAGGATTTAAGAATGAAATTTCCAGTAGAATCATTGATTTTGGCTCGGATATACAGATTATGCATATTCACTCAACATCCTCTCCTGAAAGTTATCCAATAAACAGCTCAAAAGACTTTGTCAACACATTACAAAAGATTCTAGGAATAGATAAAATAGAACGATCTTCAAATATATTTGGTCTAATCAAAACAAACACTGATTATAAGGGATTATATTTCAAGGGTATTTGTCCTGAAAACACCTCTACTTTTCTAAAGAAGAATCTAGTTGCTGGACGTATGCCTAATTTTTCCAAAAAAGAAGACTTAAATAGTGTACTAGTCAGCCAATCTATCCTTCACAAACTCAATCTGAAACTAAACGACAAAATATATACTTACTTTTTTGATAATAGCATTAAAGTCAGGCGTTTTAACATAATTGGGGTCTTTGACACTAATATGCAACAATTTGATGACAATATCATATATACAAATTTATATACCGTCAATCAAATAAAAAAATGGAATGAAAATCAATGTTCCACTCTTGAAATAAAAATAGACCATAAAGAATCTGCTGATAAAATATGCTCTGATATACTCAGTGCGATGCGTAGCATGAAAAATTATGATACCAGTGACCTTGTTATATATACCATCAAGCAGTTGTATTCACAGATTTTTGACTGGTTGAATTTATTAGATTTGGATACGCTTGTTATCCTCGTCCTCATGACTATATTAGCATGCTTGACAATGACGAGTGGATTACTTATACTTATATTAGAAAAAACCTCTACTATAGGAATACTTAAATCTACAGGAGCAACCAATGGAGCCATACGCAAAATCTTTATATATTATGCAATCTTTATTACAAGTCGTGGTATATTATGGGGGTATGTCATTGGATTAGGTATATCATTTATACAATACAATTGGCATATAATTTCCATGGATGCCTCTAAATACTATGTCAGTTATGTCCCTATTCTATTTAACTGGCCTCTTATTCTCATTCTTGGTTTTTCAACTTTTACAATATGTATTGTCAGTCTCTTGGGACCAAGTTATATAATTACGAAGATTACACCTTCTAAAGCAATAACTTTCAGATAATTTCCTTCAGAAACAAAAATTACCATCATTTATCAATACTTATATAATTGGATTTATGTATATTTGTATATAAAACTCTCCATATGAAGCAAAAAGTCTCCCCTAAAGCTAAGAATAAAGTTCATAAATCTTTTCTATCACAAATATCTGATATCTTTGGGCTAAAAGATATTAAATATGGTGAAACTGTACAATTTGTTATGGGCTTAATAATCATGTTTATCTCCATATTTCTAATATTATCTTTTTTCTCGTATAGCCCTGAAGATCAAAGTTGGTTAGAATCATCTCAACTTGGTGATACTAATATTCAATGCCATAATAGTATGGGGAGCCTTGGAGCTCACAGTGCAAATTATTTCCTAAACCGTTTCATGGGATTAGCATCATGCTTTATTCCGTTATTCTTAATATTCCTCTCTCTGCATCTGATGCACGCATATAAAGTAAATCTATGGCGGAAATTCACTAATTTCGCTTTTCTGATGATTTGGTTATCTGTTTCCTTGGCTTATTTTACTCCAAACCGTATTCGCGAATCAATGTTCTTTCAGCCAGGAGGGGAACATGGTGAATACATAAAAGAATATTTATGTACCCTCATAGGTTCACCGGGGCTGCTTTTACTTATTATAATAACAGCAATATGCTATCTTATATATTTAAGTCATCGAACCATTTTGATTTTGAAAAAAATATTTAATGGTGAATACATTAAAAACTTAAAAACAACGTACCAGAACAATAAGTTTATACAACAAATTAAAACAATTGATTCTGACGATGAGAAAGAAGAAACAATCTCACAGGAAATATCTTTGTCTGCAAAAGACACACCTGATTCCGATGAAAGAATTAAGCACAAAATCGATTCTTCTGCTATTTTTCCTGCCCCAAGTGATCAAATTACAGATCAAACCATTAATCTCCAAGACACACCTTTTGAAATAAACCAAGTCCAGCCAACCGAAGCTGCAACTTATACAGAAACGTTGGGTTTGTATGACCCAACTAAAGACTTAGAGCATTACAAATACCCTACTTTAGATTTACTGAAAAAATACAATCTTTCTGACTCTAATATTGATATGAAAGAGCAGAATGAAAATAAAAACCGTATTATAACAATTTTACATAATTTTGGTGTAGAAATATCAAGTATCAATGCTACTGTAGGACCTACTATCACATTGTATGAAATAACTCCCGCGCGAGGTGTGCGAATTGCCAAGATTAGAAATCTTGAAGATGACATAGCCCTTAGCCTAAGCGCATTAGGTATTCGAATCATAGCACCTATCCCCGGCAAGGGCACCATTGGTATTGAAGTTCCCAACAAGAAACCACAGATTGTTTCTGCAGAAAGTATTTTCAACAGTAAGAAATTTCAAGAGTCAACCTATGAATTGCCCATCGCATTTGGCAAGACCATTACCAATGAAGTTTATATGGTTGATTTGGCAAAAATGCCTCACTTATTAGTTGCAGGTGCAACTGGCCAAGGAAAATCGGTCGGGCTAAACATCATCATCAATTCTCTGTTATATAAAAAACATCCCAGTGAATTTAAACTTGTCTTAATTGATCCTAAGAAAGTTGAATTCAGTGTATATTCCCCATTGGACAAATTCTTTATAGCAAAAGTTGATGACGGGAATGACGATGTCATAATAACAGATGTCAACAAAGTCAAGAAAACGCTCAATAGCCTCTGCAAAGAAATGGATGACAGATATCAGCTACTCAAGTCTGCAAAAGTCAGAAACATTAAGGAGTATAACGAACGTTTCCAAAAACGATTACTGAATCCAGAACATGGACATCGTTTCCTACCCTATATTGTTGTAATTATTGACGAATTTGGTGATTTAATCATGACTGCAGGTAAAGAAATTGAATTACCAATTGCTCGTATTGCCCAATTGGCACGTGCAATTGGCATTCACATGATTATTGCCACCCAACGTCCTACAACCAATATTATTACAGGTACCATTAAGGCAAATTTCCCTGCAAGAATGGCATTCAGAGTATCTGCTATGATAGACTCACGCACAATATTGGACCGCCCCGGTGCTAATCAATTGATTGGAAAGGGAGATATGTTGTTCCTTGCCGGAGGTAATAATCCCGATCGAGTACAATGTGCTTTTATTGATACACCAGAAGTTGAATCAATTGTAAAACACATATCATCCCAAAACCTCTTTCCCCAACCTTACTTATTACCAGATGTCGTTGATGAATCGTCATCAGAAGGTGGAAACGGAGATCTAAGCAATGGAAATCTGGATGCTTTATTTGAAGATGCGGCCCGTTTAATTGTCATAAACCAGTCAGGGTCAACATCGCTTATCCAACGGAAATTCTCCATAGGCTATAATCGTGCCGGACGCTTAATGGACCAGTTAGAATGCGCTGGCATTGTTGGACCAAGTCAAGGAAGCAAGCCAAGAGACGTCCTTGTACACGATGAAATTCAATTAGAACAAATTATTTCAAATCATAAATAGCCATGAATAAAATATTTATTTGCTCCCTGTTGCTAATATTTACATCTTTCTTAAATGTTGCTGCACATGATGCCAAAGAAGCAAAGGCCGTTCTGGATAAAACTTCTAAATTCATTAAAAACAGTGGAGATATGGAGGTTGATTTTACTGCATCTTCTTTTATGAAAAAAACTTCCAAAGGAGATTTAAGTGGTACAATATACCTAAAAGGGCATAAATTCAATCTTGTATCAACAAATATCATTTGCTGGTATAATGGAAAGACCTTATGGACTCTCAACAAAACAAATGATGAAGTTAACGTAAGTGTTCCGTCTTTGCATGAGCGCCAGACAATGGATCCTTATTTATTCTGCGACTTATATAAACAGGGGTATACATATAAAATGACCTCTACATCGCTGCGTGGACATGATTGCAATGAAGTCAGACTCTTGGCAACCAACAAAAAGCAATCGGTACAGGAAATGATTGTTACCATTGACAAAAAAACCAATATGCCTTTATGCATCCGTATGCGCGAAGGAACTAACTATTGGGTAAGAATAAGCATACAAAAGTGTAAAATCAAACAAAAATACGACAACCAAAAATTTGAATTCAATAGCAAAGACTATCCATCTGTTACTGTTGTTGATATTAGATAAAACATTCAAAAAAGCATAATTTATGGACACTTTATCCTGTATTGTCATCGGCTCTGGCCCTGCTGGTTACACAGCAGCTATCTATACCCAACGGTCAGGAATAGATACTGTCATTTGTGAGGGTATACAGCCAGGAGGGCAATTAACCACAACCACAATCGTTGAAAATTATCCAGGTTTCCCTGAAGGAATAGATGCCAATATTCTTATGGAGAATATGAGAACACAGGCAACAAACTTTGGAGCACAAATATGGAATAAGATTCTTATCAAAGCAGACTTAGACTCTGCACCATATAAACTGACTTTTGATGACAATACACAAGTTTGGGCAAAAACAATTGTTATAGCTACAGGTGCCACAGCTAAATATTTGGGAATTCCCGATGAAACTAAATACAAAGGTATGGGGGTCAGCGCATGTGCAACATGTGACGGGTTCTTCTATCGCAAGAAAATTGTAGCTGTTGTCGGTGGTGGAGATACGGCATGTGAGGAAGCCAGTTATTTGGCTACATTGGCATCAAAAGTCTATATGATAGTCAGAAAGCCATATCTGCGTGCTTCAAACATCATGCAGGAACGGGTAAAAAACAATCCTAAGATTGAAATTCTTTTTGAAACCAACACTTTAGGATTATTTGGTGAAAATGGTGTTGAAGGCATACAACTTGTATACCGAAAAGGAGAAAACGATGAGAGGACATATAGTTTGCCCATTGACGGTTTCTTCCTTGCCATTGGTCATCAACCCAACAGCGAAATTTTTAAGCCATGGGTAAAAACTGACGACTTGGGGTATATTATTACAGAAGGGAAAACCCCAAAGACATCCGTCCCTGGCGTATTTGCCGCAGGTGATGTTGCAGATCCATTATACCGACAAGCTGTAATAGCTGCCGCATCTGGTGCCAGTGCAGGTATGGAAGTTGAAAAATTTTTAGCAGGAAAATAGCATAAAGTCAATATGTATCAGTCTATTGCGGCATCATTGTTGATGCCGCAATAGACTGATACATATTACTAAGTAGAAGAACTATTATTTTCTCCAGCAAAGGCTATTATAAGAAGTTAAACCAAGCAAACAAAAAATATTACACACTGCAGAAGTTTATATTTAACATCGGTAAACATAAATTCCCCAATGGTGAACATATATTTCCTGATAGGAAACATACATTCAGCACAGGAAAATATAAATAATTCTGGGATATATTCCTTTCTATGATTGGAGTAAATCTTATTTTCCCTTAAGTATCTTGTTACCTCAGAATACAGAAAGTATTTTGCTTATCTTTTATTCTTTATTAATTTTTAGATGCAAGACAGGGAGCTGAATATGATATCTGACAGAAAGCATACGGATAGCTATAACAACAAGACAGACAATAACAGCTGTAATTTCATGACCAAGACCGGCTGCATCACAGATGTGAAAGACTATTCCACCTATAATGCATGCCGTTGCATAGATATCTTTACGAAATATTAGTGGCGTTTCATTTATCAACACATCGCGCAAAATTCCCCCTGCTGCTCCCGTCATTGTTCCCATAATGATAGCTATCCAAAATGGGAAACCTACTGATAAACTACGCTCAATACCAGTGACAGTGAAAAAGCCCAATCCGATGGCATCAAATAGAAACCATGTATGCTCTTGACTGACCCAGCGTTGCTTGAACAAGATAACAAGAAGCAGAGCAAGACCTGAGCATATGATATAGAACGGATTAGTCATCCAAAAAGGTGTAATGTCCAATAAAAGATCTCTGATTGTTCCTCCGCCGATAGCTGTTGTCAGTCCGACAACATATGCACCAAACCAGTCAAAATCTTTTGAGGCAGCCAACCGAAGTCCAGATATTGCAAATGCCAATGTTCCCAAAATATCACAAATCTGAAAGAATAATGAATAGTTTACAACTATATGTACCATAAAAACTATTGTTTAGAAGGTTCAAATTTCAGATTTCTATATCCTACCAGCCGATCATAACGACTCCCCTTTTGGGTATAATATACAAGAACAGTATATTCATTTTCTGTCTGATAATAATTACCTTCAACTGTTGAAATCGTTCCATTTGCAATACCCGACGGAACATACAAGTATTGATAGTTATAATATCCTTCCTTAAGCAACAAGCTACCTTCATATATATTTTGTTCAGGATTATATTTCATTTGGGCTTCGGGAAGTATACCCCAATTTGTCAAGCCTCCATATATATATATATTTCCCTGGGCTTCCGGTTTATGATTGAGGAAGAAATGAACCCACAAATAATCTGTCTCCGTAGCATCATTATCATAGACAGAAGATCTTATATAATATTTTCCATTTTGGTCTTCGTTATAGATATAATTCTTACTATGCACTCCGGGAAATAACGTCGCATGATAAAAGGGCTTGAACCACTTTATGCTCTCTACCCCCATCATGGCTGTTTTAACATTTGTCATCTCAAACTTGCGAAATTCATTTCCTCCTTCAAAAATCAAATCTTTACATTGCTCCCATTTTACATCCTGAGGGGTACAATAATCTGGAGTTGGATTCCATACAGCTCTATCCCACCTACCATTCTGGACAACTACCATTTTCAGTTCACGTTTTACATCATACACATTTAACGGCTGAGCATTCAGTGATATTTTTAATTGCTGATGTTCCTTGTTCCAATCAATTTCGGTATTGGTTGTTGCTGAAACGTTTACAGGTATCTTAGATTCAACAACACAAAAACAAAAAGAGCAAACCTCAGCCTTGGTGTCATCATCATACACTCGTACACGGTAATTTCCAGAATACACAACATTTAACTGCCTATTGGGGAAAGAAAAACTATAATGCGTATAATCCACTGTTGTATTGAGACTTTCTGCGTAGTCTTCTATCGGTACTCTGCGGACACTGCCTCTTAAATAATCAGACTCAAAGATACGGTTTGATTTTTTCCACTGAAAATCACAATGCTCCACTATGTATACATAACGATGGTAATCTTTT
This sequence comes from uncultured Bacteroidales bacterium, assembly GCA_902773055.1. Lineage (GTDB taxonomy): Bacteria > Bacteroidota > Bacteroidia > Bacteroidales > Bacteroidaceae > UBA6382. Next base: position 36,131 of record CACYCZ010000124.1, on the reverse strand, counting down.
GCTATATCGTCAAATGAAAAAGTCAGAAAATCTTGACTCCTCAGTTCAATGCAGGGGATTATAGGTTTTATACCATTCACTATGATTTCCATGGAATGAATTTGCTCTGAATTTTTTATCATCCATTGAGCTTTTAAGTTAACAGATGATATTATCAAAATCAGACAAGATATACAGAAACGATAATATGCAAAATTTGCCATAATCTTATTATTCATTAACCTGTCTTAATTTTTTACTAAAATCACTGGCGAAGATAAAATCATTTAAACGCTGATTTTGAGAATTCAGAATATCATCCTTGTTACCTTGCCATTCTTTATCACCATGATATAGAAAAACAATATTCTCCCCTATTCCCATCACTGAATTCATATCATGGGTATTGACAATAGTTGTCATTGCATTCTCTTTCGTTATTTCAAAAATCAAATTGTCTATTACTAATGACGTTTTAGGATCCAGCCCCGAATTTGGCTCATCGCAAAAAAGATATTTAGGCCTCATTGATATCGCCCGTGCAATTGCAGCACGTTTCTGCATTCCTCCACTCAACTCACCTGGTAACTTATTCTCTGCATCACCAAGATTCACCCTGTCCAGACATTCCTGCGCTCTGTGTTTACGCTCTTTATAACTATCGGTAGAAAACATGTCAAGCGGAAACATCACATTTTCTATTACAGTCATTGAATCAAACAAGGCAGAGCCTTGAAACAACATTCCCATTTGTCGTCTCAACATAACGAGTGAACTCTTAGACAGAGCCAGCATATCCTGGCCATCATATAAAATCTGACCTGCATCCGGTCTCATCAAACCAACAATACAGTTCATCAGCACAGTTTTGCCACTTCCACTCCGTCCTATAATAAGATTGGTCTTACCATTTTCAAACAGTCCGTTTATATCATGCAATACACGCTTGCCTTCAAACGACTTGCTTATAGATTTCAATTCTATCATAATCCTTTGTTTAAGACAATAATTGCGTAAGGAATGTGTCTGTAACAAGTATCAATATACTGCTCGTCACCACAGCATTTGTGCTTGCCTTGCCAACCTCTACAGATCCCCCTTTTACATTATAACCATAATATGCCGATATTGTCGTTATCAAAAATCCAAAAAACATGGCTTTAATAACGCCCATCCAAAAAAACCACTGATTAAAAGAATATTGCATACCTATTGTCAAATCACGTATAGTACCAATATGAGCAATATATACAATAGCATATGCACCTGCTATTCCTGCGGCCACACTCAATGTTACTAAAATCGGCATAATGGAAACCAAAGCGACAATCTTTGGCAAAATCAGGTAGTTCGCAGAATTCACTCCCATGATATCCAAAGCATCAATCTGCTGAGTTACACGCATCGTACCCAATTCTGAAGCAACATTAGAACCCACTTTCCCACTCAGGATAAGACACATTATTGAAGATGAAAATTCCAACAGCATTATTTCTCGGGATGCATACCCAGGAACCCATGCGGGCATCCAGGAACTTTGAATATTCATCTTAAACTGGATACAAATGACTGCCCCGATAAAAAGAGATATCACCAAAACTATTCCAATGGAATCAATGCCCAATTGGTATATTTCCGCATAATATTTTTTAAAAAACATTCTTACTCTGTCCGGTCGGCTAAAGACCCGATGTAACATCCGAAGATATTTTCCAAAAGCTATTAACCATTTAACAAGTACCATTCCTATGTCTTAATTTAACTATTTTCATAACATTATCGTTTTTCCTGTTGTGCGGCTTTCTTCTGCTGCAAAACATACCTGATGACTGGCCAGACTATCATGTAACAATGAAGTAACATGGTTTTTTTTATGTCTCAAAAAATGTAAGAATTCTTCAATAATCTTCAAATCAGCACCTGCATGATAAGAATCTTTAAGCGTATTGGAGAAATCATAAATTTGTTCCTTCCGATTACTAAATCTCACGACACGTATTTCCTTCTCATTATGATAGAGCTCGCCGTTGGAAAACCAAATATGCAAATCGCGATAATCATTCACAGTAAAACATTCCATATCGATATTTATAGTAATCCCATTGTCCATTTCTATCAACACACTCTGATGGTCTACGACATCATTGTCACAATGATATACACATCGTCCTATGCTACCTTTATTCAATTCCCTTACAATGGCATCATCTTGGGTTTCACCTGATAAAATATCAATATTTCGAATCCAATCCTTTCTCCGCCAATATAAATCAACAGCTGAAAATGGGCATTTTTTTTCAACCTGACAATCAACACAACGTTCTGCAGAGCCTGTTGGCGCATTTTCTTGCCTAAACCATTTTAAAGAACCAAAGGAACTTACTTTACGACACCTGACATCAGGCCCTAAAAGCCACAAAATAAAATCAACATCATGACAGCACTTGGCCGTAAACATATCATTTGAATCACTCTTACGATTCCACTTTCCTCTCACATAGCTATGAGTCATCCTATCCATCCCAACCCGTTCAATATGGTGTATGGATATAATCTCACCCAATTCCCGGCTTTCAACTATCTCCTTAATCTTTATATAACAGGGATAGTATCTCATCACATGGCAAACACATACATCAACAGCATGCTCTCTTGCGGCCTTATCTAACAACAAGCATTCTTCATAGCTTTGTGCTATAGGTTTTTCCAACAACACATTATAACCATTCTGCACTGCAAGAAAACAAGGCCGAAAATGCTCATCATCTGGAGTACATATAAAAATTGCATCAGCAGGAACTGGATGTTTGAAAAATGTTTCGTAGTCAGCAAAACGATTCTCTTGACTCACTCCGAATTTATCAGCAAAATTATTTCTACGCAATTCATTACATTCTACAACAGCAACAAGGCGAGCTTCTTGAGGATGCTCTTCCAGATAGTGCATATATGTTTTCATGCGGTTACCGGCCCCAATAGCAATAATCGAAGCCGGTAACTGTAAATTCTCTGATAACATTATCTTTTTTTCTTTTTGGATTTACTGAGATCCAATATCCTCACATTACGGAATTTGACACCAACGCCATGACCACAGAAACTAATATATCCATCTTTATTAAACAAGCCTGGATGATTTTTATGATCCACTGTATAAGGATTCACCTTCCCTCCGTCAGGCGCCACATTATGCCCTTGACATGCTTCACGGATATTACCGTCCAATACGACATCACCATTCACAATCACGGTAATATGGTCACCGATAGCACGTATTTCTTCTGAATACCAAGTCCCGACTTTATCAAAAATAATATGTTTAGGAACTATTATTCCGTATACAGAACCATGCCTCTGATAATCATGCAGGCCTTTATATATAGGATCATCATGGTCCAAAACTTGTATTTCCATGCCATCATAAGCTGCATCAGTACCTATGTTTGTCCTAATACCAATACCATTGTTAACACCAGGCTCATCAAAACAGAACTCAAAGCGATAGATGAAATCACTATACCTTTTCTTGGTATACAGATTACCTGTACCACCATATTTCGCACTGACATATATATTGCCATCCAAAGGTACATAGTCGGTCAGATTCCCTTGCCATTTATCCAGATTCCTTCCGTCAAAAAGAACTTCATAACCAGCCTTCTCTTCATCTGCCGTCAGTCTATAAATCGGAGTTGACGGCAATTCCTTAATATAGACATCACGTATAGAAAAATCTGAATTCAATTTTTGAATTTCTATAATTCCTTCATTATTTAGGGGCAAAGTCTCTGGCGAATTCTTCATTATAAAATTATCAACAACAGTACGCCCATTACTTTCTACATGGAGACGGTCATTTACAACTTTTATAAATAGCATATTCCAATCGTCTGGATTTATGGACTCTACTACGTTGCTTGCATTCACTGAAATCTTATCCTTAGCATACAATAGCTGTGGCATACTACGCAGTTTAAGCATCGCATTATCCGTAGACTTCCATTCCATATATAATTCAAAATTCTCATATTTCTTAGTTCCAAGCAATATCCTCTCCGTATTAATTTGTGGCTCAATCTTTACATAGCCATTGGGAGAAAATTTCGGCAATATCTGCCCATTTATTTCATCTACAGCATATCCGGCATCAGCATTGTTTGTTTGGGCTTTAAAAACTTCCAAAGCCTTAGTCAGAACATCCTTTACCAATAGTCCTCCCTGTATTGAAGGGGTCTTTGAGGCAATCGTTTTTACTGTCGTGGCAGCTTTCATCGCAGTTGCATCATTATCCATATATTTAGATACCAAAACTAAAGCCGGCAACTGATGACACTCTGCAAGATAATCTAACGCCTTGCGCTTCACTGCATCATTCGTCGGATTCAACTCAAGAGCCTGTTTGTATAATAAGTATTTCTGCGTAGGATTGCTGTCTGATTTACGGACGAGACTGAGATAACGTTCCAATGCTTCGTTGACCTTAGAACCATCCTTCCTACAGATATTATATAGTACCTCTGCAACATCAGGATTGTCAACTTGCAACAATGCCTTATAAGCTGCATCGCGATTATTACGATTTGCCTCATACTCAGATTTTAGTTTATTAATAGCTTTCGCACTACTTACCTGAGCGAGTAATGGATAATACAAAGACGGTGAAGATGTTTGAGTTATATGTTTTTCTACCAAATTATATTGTTCTTCCGCGGACAATGATTGGATAGCTTTTTGTGCAGCCTTCTGCAAATAGCCTACAGTCTTGCCATCCTTTTTATCTTCCATTAACTTACACAATTCCTCAAAATTGCCAGTTGTTGAGACCCCTGCTAAAGATTTATATGCCAAATCACGAATTGCGGAGTCATCAGACTTTGTTAAGTTCAGAATTGTGTTGTATGTATTATATATATGACGTGTTGAGGCTAATTCCAATGCATTTTTACATATATTTTTATCTTGATTCGTCAGTGCCTGTGCGATACCACTGTTGATTTTGCCATTATAGGATGTCAAAGCTTTCTTTGCCTCTGCAGCATAGTTTCCTGACAATTCCTGTATCAATATAGCCAGAGCATCGTCTGTCCCAATTTTGCCAGCAGCCTCTATAGCTGCTCTCGTTATAGTAGAATCACTATGCTGACGAATAGCCTTAACAACATACCCTATCTGCTCTGTACGTTTGTTGTTACCTATCCATCTGATAATATCTGCAGTCGCACCATTGCTGAATTTCTTAGCAGTTATTTTGTCAAATATTCCTTTACCTGCAACTTCTTGAGCAAGATTCAGGGCAGTATTTCTATACTGAGGAGAAGCATCCTTCAAGGCAGACATTACATTTTTAATAGCATTAGTCTTATCCCTTTGCAGCAGCAATCGCAACCCTGCACATCTGATTGGCTCTTTGTCACTCTTAAGAAGTGTTTTTGCTGATGCAATAACTATGTCATCAGATTTTATATTATTTAAAAGCTGGAGGTAAGCATCCGTTGCACCGGTTGCATCATTAGCGAATTTTTTAGACTGAGCCGCAACCTTCAGTAAATTAACAGACTTTTCACCTCCACATACTGTCAAAGCATTATATATTGAAGCCAATGTCGTTTCATCTGCATCTTTTATCCACGAGAGTAGACCGTCTTCAACACCTTGCAGTTTTTTTACATAAGCTAAATATGCCAAGTTTGATTTTGGGGTAGAACTCTTCTTTATCAAGTCTGCTATAACATTATCGGTTCCTTTTATTGACGCGAGCGCACTGACAGCCACATTTACAAGTTTTTCGTCAGACAGCATTTTTGCAAAAAAGGAGGCATTTTCTGCCGTAGCAATTCTTGCCATTTCTGTTATGAGGAAAGCACGATTTACATCATCCGTACATTTATCAAAGCCTGCCATTAATCCTTTCAGTACATTTTCCTTTAGCGAAGCGTTCTTTTTTTCAGACACATAACTTACTACACCATCTATCGCATACTCGAATGTTGCATTCTTTGCTTTAGCAGCAGGCTGCATCATACCTACCAGCATCTCCATGCCTTCTTTTCCTGTTCCTGCTATTTCGGAAGTAATCTGTTCAAATACTTTCAGGTTTTTTGCAGGCAATTGAGCAAGCCCATCCTGCACTATAGTCTCTTTCGTTCTGTTGCGGCTGTCAGTCTGTGCCTTCACACCAAGGCATAGCAACATCAGAAATAATATAACTGATATCCTTATTGTTTTCATCCTTTGAATTATTTGATAATTATACAATATTACAACACTTAAATTTTCCAAGGTCCTCTCATTGGCTGATCTATCAAGGCATTTGCAGCATCGTCACCAATAAATGTTTGTGTCTGTTTGTCAAAATTCAGTGTTTTCCGTCCTAATCTCAAAGCCACTGCAGCCATATTTACCAAAGTACAGCTGTGATGGCCGTTTTCCTCGTTGAGGGCAAATTTCTGTCGTGTCCGAACACAATCAACGAAATCAGTTCTTTGTGGCTCAGGATCGGGATATTCTGCCAACTTGTTCATAATATCAGGAATGGTGCATTCAAAGCCTTTATAGACTTTTCCTTTCGGTCCTTCTATATAAGGAATCTTTGATTTACTTTCATATCCTTCGCCTTCCAAGACAATCTGGCAACCATCTTCATAAGTATAAGTGATCTTATGCCAGATACCTACTGCATCAGGGTGCTGCTGAGGAGCATCCACATCTACTTTTACAGGGAAATCATTATCTTTACCCAAAAGATATTGGACAGGATCCAAATAATGCTGGCCCATATCGGTCAGTCCTCCCCCGTCATAGTCCCAATAACCACGGAATGTCTGATGCACCCGATGGGCGTTATAAGGTTTATACGGTGCCGGGCCCAGCCACATATCATAGTCCAGTTCTGCAGGCACTTCCTGCTGTTCAAGATTCTCCTTACCTACCCAGTAAAATTTCCATGTAAACCCTGTGATACCTGATACCGTTACCTTCAAAGGCCAACCCAACATACCACTGTCAACCAGTTTTTTCAGAGGCTGAACTGTTGTGCCGAGTCCATAGAATGTATCTTTAAAACGGAACCATGTATTCAGTCGCAAAATTCTATTATACCGATGTACAGCTTCAATAACTCTTTTACCTTCTCCTATTGTACGGGTAAATGGTTTTTCACACCAAATATCCTTACCGGCTTTGGCTGCCTCCACTGCCATCAAAGCATGCCAATGTGGCGGAGTAGCTATATGGACGATATCAAGGTTGGCATCTTGTATCAAGTCACGGAAGTCGTGGTATGGTTTCAAGGTCAGATTCAATTTAGATTTACCCAAATCAAGAGCCTTTTGCAGATGTTTACTGTCTACATCACAGACAGAAATCAAACGGCATCTTTCATCACTATTAAAATGATAGTTGGACCGTCCAATACCACCTACACCTATTATACCTTTAGTCAACTGATCACTCGGGGCTATATAACCCTTTCCACCAAGAACCTTCCTCGGCACAATGGTAAACAGTCCAGCTGCTCCCATAGTCTTCAGGAAAGTACGTCTGTTTTGTTTCATAATAATTATATCTTTATATTTTATTTTCTGTCCAATCTTCTGATATAGATATCTCTGTAATAAACCTTACTGCCATGAGCCTGAAGTTCGATTTGCTCCACTGGAAATATCGGCTGATTACGATCCCAATAATTTTCCATTGTCACGCCATCTACCACCTTGACACCATTAAGCCACACTGTCACTTTATCTCCAAGCATTCTGATGAAGAAACTGTTCCAAATACCTACTTTATTGTCAGCGACTACAGATGGTTTGCTTTCATATTGTTTATTATTATAGAGCCCCCCAGAGCCCACTTGAGCTCCCACGTTAACACGTGCGGTATCCCATATCTGCACCTGGGGCGTTCCTCTTAAATATATACCTGCGTCCGGTTCCTTACCGCTGGGATCAAGAGCCCAATCTACATACATTTCAAAATCGCCATATTGAGCTTCTGTACATATGTTGTCATAACCATGTCCGACATAAGTCAAAAGGCCGTCAACAACCTTCCAATCCTGACGCATGACCTCGTCTGCTTTCACTTGAGCCTGTTGCAGTTCTTCATAACTCATTTTGGCACGTTTGATTGGGTTTTGCACCAAACCTTTCCATCCTGTAAGATCTCTGCCGTTAAACAATGAAACAAAGCCCACCTCAGACGAAGATGAAATATAACTCTGCAGTTTTTTACGCATCTTGGAGGAAACCAACAGTTGCGCTTTACGGAGCAACCGACGTGTTACTGCACCGTTATAATCCGCATGAGCCAATGCAATTGTTGCCACTGCCTTGGCTGCATCTTTCTTCAATATATCATCATCCATAAACTGAGATGCATACATCATGCCAAGAAATGTACCTGTATCGGCTATTTTCTGCAATATCCGTTTTTGGTCTGCTTTCATATTGGAAGTCTCCATAGCATAACGCAATTTTATCAGCTCGTTCTCTGGAGTGTTCGGTCCCAAAGTATATGGTTCCAGTGGAGCATTCTGTGCAAATGTCAATGTACAAATGCCTATCAAGAAGTTAATCAATAGCAATTTATGTCTATTCATCTTATTATGTTTTATATAGTATTCTTTTAGAATTGTAAAATTAATCAATTTTCTTCAATCACATAGAGAATATTTTTGAAAAAAATAAAGAAACCAGAGGGTATCATATTTCACCTGAAGTTGGGAAAAAGGAAATTCATTCTTCTATTCAAGATTATTCTCACAAAGATACCCGCAAGACAATAACGGAGAACACGCTTTGTCCTGCGGGTAAAATTCAGCCCTTATTTCTTGTTTAAAAATATTGAAGCAACGTCACTTTAATGACACATCAAACCCAACCAAAAAGGTAAAACCCGGTTGAGGAATACTGCCAAAATCATAATAGGTATGATTGGTCATATTTTCCATACTGATGAACGCAGAATAACGGGGTTGCGAATAACTGATTTTCAGGTTAACCAAGGAATAAGGTGAATAGGTTTTTAACTGCACTGTTCCACTATGGTTTTCTGTCATCAAATATCCCCCCATCCTATCCTGCCATATCCAGTACCATGATGCGTTCAACGGGCCATATATCCGATGATTCAGATTCAGCGTCAACTTATTCCTCAGATACTCCAACGCATAGTTGGATTTGAAGACTTCTGTACTATTAAATCGTTTTTGATGATTGAACATATAGGATATCTTGAGCGATTGGAGAAACGGGTCAATATATCTGGTGCGGGTAAAATCAATGTTCACGTGGGCAAGCAGTTCATAGTTGTCTAATTTAAACTGAGTTGAATGATATATGTCATTGGCGTGATACATTACCCAGTCTATCATGTCTGTACCATGACGATAGATACCTTGAAGCGAAAAACTCAACGCCTTATACGCATAATCGGCACCTATCTTCGATGTAGACATTTCCTCGGGTTTTAAGCCTACATTTCCTTCCTGAGTCGGACTCTTGTAATAAAGGTCCGTGAATGACGGCAAGCGCAGTGAGCGATTGTATGAAACATATAGTTTTACCCGTTTTATACCACGCCAGCTGATATCTACCCCTGGATAGAACCGAAACCGGTCATCAACAGAAGAATTGCGATTCGCCATCACACCTGCTGACATAGTAAAATCATGGATATAAGCCAGATGCTCAAGGAAGAAACTGGCATTGTTGCGAATATCACGCCGCGTGTAAGAAATATCAGGATGACCTTCCACCTTGACATAGCGGCTTTCATCAAGAGGTTTTCCTAAATTGGAACTCAGTATTCCCTCATGACGCAATTCACCGCCAAAGGCTGTACGCCCTAAAGCCCAGTGCGTATAAGCATTCACGGCTGATGTAAAGACGTCATTCCGATGAAAATTTTCAGTTGTATGCGTTCCGCGTATCAGTTGGAAATGGTCATAGGAACGAATCATTGACAATACCGGTTCCAATTTCAATTTGCCAAGCTGTGAGTGTCCCCCCAAGGACAGAAGAACCCTGTTGTTGCGTTCCCACTGATTAGGATAATTAGCACTATAGAACGTATTGGCACCATAGCGCTGGTAATTATAACCAGCCTGCCATTTCAAGCTGGCATTATCTACCTTATAATTACCTTGATAAAAAGCTTTTACTCTTTGAAAATCGCTGTTGGTGGTTGCTCCGTCACTACGCATATATTCAGCACTCAGACGCTGAGAATATCCTGAGGTTGACAGGTTACCGAAGCCACCTATACCCGCAGTACCATAACTTCCTAATTCGCATGAAATACCTGCATTATCCTTTTTTTCACAGCGTGTAATAATATTGATTGCTCCGTTTAATGCCTGACTTCCAAAACAACGGGCTGATGCCCCGTCATACACTTCTATTCTTTCAATGTCTCGTATTGCCACAGGAAAGTCGGCTGTAAGATGTCCCGTTTGAGGATTGTTGACGCATATACCGTTTATCAGTATGCTGACCTGTTCGTTTGTTCCTCCTCCTATACCAATGTCTGTCTGCACTCCCCATGCTCCACGTTGGCGCACATCAACACTGGCGCATAGTTTCAACAAATCGTTGATGGTTTGCACTCTGGCTTTTTCAATTTCGTCACGGGAAATAATTTCTACCTTATTGGCAGATTGTTCCAGCGTGACAGGAATGCGGCCACTGACAACAATTTCGCTCAACTCACCCTCCGGCTGTTTCTGCTGCAGTATCTGCAAACTGTCGGAACGTGATGCCAACACACCGTTATGCGCTGCAGTCAATGTAACTACTGACAGGCATCCGATATGAATTTCACGTTTCAGACTGCAAAAAACAGAATAAGGTTTGTAGGAAAAACGTTTGAACGTCAAGACCGACCTTCTGTTTGTCGTTGTTTGATTCATTATTATTTTTTTTAATTTTTGGGCAAAATTACCCTCTGCAAAGGTAGCAAATTCATTACTTTTGCATAACGAACATTCGCTATACCCAAGAAAAAAATGAGGTTCTTTTTCGGCATCGCCCTGTTGTTTATACTGCCTCTGGCCATATTTGCCACCCCGATTTCACAAACCACGGCCTACCAGACGGCAATGGAATGGTATGGAAAGCGTGCAGCACATTCAAAGGCATATATCTCACGCCATACAGCAGAAAACCAACTTTTACAAAACAGCTACACATATTGCTTTACCCTGGAGGATGATTTCGTCTTAATTGGAGGAACAGAAGAGTCTCCCCATATATTGGGATATGGCACTACCCACACAAAAACCATTCCCACAAGCACCCTTATCCTTATTGACGCTCAAAACAAGGCACTGCAGTTTACTGAGCAGACTTCGCCCCAGCTTAACGGCAGAAGTATATATAAGCCCGCTCCTGACAAACCTGTCAAACCTTTTGTTCCTTTTGTCAGACATCAGGAAGAACCTTTCAATGCAAGCTGCCCTGTCTACAGGCACAGCAACGGAAGCGAGGAAAAGACCATCGTCGGATGCATCGCGACAGCTTTGGAACAGGTTATTTCCTATTATAAATATCCGGCACAAATTCTTGATACCCTTTACGGATGGACGACATCTCACTATGCCGTGGACACCATTCCCACGGGCACAGCCATCGACTACGAAAACATTCTTGCACAATACAACGAAGGAGAATATAATGATGTTCAGGCCAAAGCCGTTGCAGACCTCAGCTATTACTGCGGCATAGCCACCCACATGAACTGGGGGCCAAGTTCTTCGGGAGCAAACATCAGCAATCTGATAAAGACAATGAGACAATCATTCGGATATAAATATGTCAGACATATCTATTCCTCCGACTTCAATGCTGAGAACTGGCACAAATTGCTATATGAAGAACTGCGCAATCACCGCCCCATCCTCTTTGCCGGATACACCACAGCCCAAGCCGGGCATGCATTCATTGTCGACGGCATTGACGCTGACGGCATGTACCACATTCTCTGGGGATATGGCGGAGAATACGACGGCTATTTTGACCTAAGTATACTAAACACCTATGAAGATCCGCGTGAAACGACGCCAAACGGTCAGCTCTTTGGATGTTACTGCAATCAGGAAGTCCTGCTGCTTCACCCCGACACATTAGAATATGTCATCGACTGCCCTTTATCGTTGACCAGCTGGCTAAAAATAGACTCTGTGAGGTTTACACGTCAGCCTGACCTGAACAGGTATGTAACAGCGAAAATCTTTGTGAGGAATATCAGTGATGAGACCGTTATCAGTTCGTTCCTGCTCACGACATATCCCCCTGGCAAGAAGGATGTCACGGAACAGGATATCGACTATGTAGCACTGGCCGGATGCGAACTCGCCCCACATAGCTCAGAATGCCTTACAGCATACTGTACATTCACGAAAACCGGCCAAAGGATACTTACAGGATTTACCGATGACAGCACTTCTACTTTTTGCGACACCATTGAAGTTGCTTATTCAAAAGCACCTAAGGTCAATGTTGATATTTTACCCCCTGTGCCTACCACCAGTCAGGTGACCCTGAATGTCAAATACAGCAACACATCGGAAACTTACTGGTCCGGCAACCATGTATTCTATTGTCTTTACGAAGGAGATTATAATCCGAAATCACTCGGAATGCAGCATTATACCGTCCTGAATCTTCAACCTGGCGGAAATTTTACCGACTCTGTGACTTTCAGCAACCTCAAGCCTGACACCAAATACACCATCATTGTCAGAAACACATGGTCAGAAATGCACGGCGTCCAATTTACCACTTTGCAGGAATTAAGCAACATAAGCAATCCTTTACATACCGACGGAAAACGGGAGTATTATAATTTAGACGGTATCAAACTCCTGCAGGAACCGGCCAAAGGCATATATATCATTAAAGACTCTAATAAGACAACAAAAATATTCAAGAAATGAATGCTTTAAGCATTATTGACAAGTATTATCCTGAAGACAATATACTCAAGAAAACACTCATCACCCATAGTCTCCAAGTATGCAGAAGGGCTCTATATGTTGCAGACACACACCCGGAGCTGAATCTTGACAAAGACATATTGGAACAAGGTTCAATGTTGCATGACATCGGCATATTCCTCACTGACGCCCCGTCAATTCATTGCCACGGCAAAGCCAGCTATCTTGCCCATGGCTTTTTAGGAGGACAATTGCTTCGGCAAGAAGGATTGGATGTATATGCCAGAATCTGTGAAAGACATACCGGAACCGGACTGACTAAAGAAACCATACAGAACTTACACATCCCCATACCTGTTCAAGACTATATCCCCGAAACCATGGAAGAACAAGTCATCTGCTATGCCGACAAATTCTACTCAAAATCCAAACTGAACAGGGAAAAGACACCTCAGGATGTCTACAACAGCCTGCTGAAGTTCGGCCAGGAGCAGGCTGACAAATTTATGGCGTGGCACGAACTCTTCGGATAGGTCCATTTTCCTGTCGCTTCCATTCCTGCAGGCATCCTGATTAATTAACAACCATTAACATACAAGCAACTCATTTTACCTTAAATCCTCCACCCCTCTCAGAAGCCACTGTAGAGGGGTCAAATTTTGCAGGCCTGCGCGTTTTTACTGGCAGGCCTGCTGGTGAAATTTTGTAGGCCTGCCAGTAAAAACTGCAAGGCCTGAGAAATTTTAAAGCTTCACAGGAGAAGACACAAGACACCCAATTTTTGTTAAAATTTACTAAATTAGCTCTTCTGAAAAAACAGCAGCCTACAGGCGACAGTTTTCCTCATGCGAAAGTGCTCCAAAATCATGTTTAATCCTGTCCAATATGCAGTTTGGTGGAAATATATTCCCGACAGGCTTTCTGCAATAAAAACTTTGTGGTAATTTTGTATTTCATTATAACAGATGAAGAAACATAAAGAACACATCATAGAAAACCATGCTGCAAAAAATCATGTGAATACACTGATTTTCATGCCCGATACCCCTTTTGAAGCCATTACATTTAACCAGATTCAGGAGGAAGACATCCAAGAAGCTATAATCTACGGCATGGAGCAGGAGGACAAAGAAATCAGTGAAATTGTCAACTGTTCTGCAACACCTACATTCCAAAATACGCTGCTGCCTTTGGAACATACAGGAAAAATTCTTGACAGGGCCATGACAGTACTGGGCATTTTCCTTTCCAACGCGACTACCGACACATTAGAGGAAATGGCACAACTGTTGTCTCCCCAGGTCAGCGAGCACTACAATAATATCAACTTCAACAAAAGCCTTTTCAGGCGCATTGAAGCCGTCAAGCAGAAACAGGAAAAACTCACAGCTGAAGAACAGAGACTGCTGGACACCACCTATGAAGACTTTATAAAACGTGGCATAAATCTTCCAAGAGAGAAACAGGAAAGATTGAAAGAGATATCCACGGAATTAAGCAAAATAACGTTGCAGTTTTCCAAAAACGTGCTTGACGACACCAACCGCTTTTTGCTTACAGTTGAGCAACGCAACGAGCTGAAAGGCCTGAATGCACACCATTTGGAGAGCGCAGCACAGACAGCAAGAGAGAAAGGTAAGGAAGGATGGGCCTTCACCCTGCAAGGCCCCAGTTTTCGCCCACTGCTTGTCTACTGCAAGAACCGGAAGCTCAGAAAGCAGGTATGGCTGGCATACAACCGCCTGTGCATGAAAAAAGGCAAATATGACAACCGCGACCTTGTGAGAACCATTGTCAATTTACGTCAGGAAAAAGCACAGATTCTTGGTTATGACTGCTATGCCGATTACGTCTTGACCAAACGCATGGCCGGTTCCAAAGAACAGGTAAACCATTTCCTGAATGAGCTTATAGAAAAATACAAGCCCCACGCACGAGTCGAAGACAGGCAGCTCAAAGAATTCATCAAAGAAACCACGCCGCAATTAGGCAAAGTAAAACCGTGGGATTATGCATACTACAGCTATTTACTTAAAGTAAAGCATTATGACTTTGACTCGGAAAAACTGCGTCCCTATTTTGAAATAGGACAAGTCATCAACGGCGTATTCAAATTAGCCAATACGCTCTATGGCATTGACTTTAAGGAAAACCATAATATCCCCACTTGGGATAAAGATGTAAAAGTCTATGAGGTCTATGATACCGACAAGAAACTGCTGGCACTGCTATACGCAGACTTTTATCCCAGAAACAACAAAAAGAGCGGAGCCTGGACCTTCGGCATAAGAAGCCAGTATCATGACGACAATGGCCGAAACATAAGGCCACACGTCGGTATTACAATGAACTTTTCCAAACCCACAGGAAAGAAACCCGCCTTGCTGACTCTGAACGAAGTCACGACCTTCCTCCATGAATTCGGGCACGCACTGCACGAGATTTTCAGTGACACCAGATTTCCTTCTCAATCGGGAACCAACGTATATTGGGATTTCGTAGAGTTGCCCTCTCAATTCATGGAAAACTATGCCCTTGAAAAGGATTTCCTCAAGACGTTTGCCTTCCACTACAAGACCGGGCAAGCCATACCAGAAGAAATGATTGACAAAATTATCAGAAGCCGCAACTATCGCGTCGCATCAGCCTGCCTGAATCAAGTGAGTTACGGTCTGCTGGACATGGCATATTATACACTTACACACCCTCTGACAGAAGACATCGTCTCGTTTGAAAAAAAATCATGGGCCAAAGCCATCATCAACAGCGAAAAACTGCAAGTCTGCATGTCAACACAATTCCAACATATCATGACTGGCGAATATGCAGCAGGATACTATAGTTACAAATGGGCGGAAGTCCTTGATGCCGATGCTTTTTCCTTCTTCCAGGAAACTGGTATTTTTAACAGGGAAACAGCTACGCGGTTCAGAGATAATATTCTGTCAAAAGGCTCTACCAAAGATCCTAACGTACTTTATAGCAACTTCCGGGGACAAGCTCCGACCATCGACGCCCTATTGCGGCGAGATGGAATCATTAAATAATGCAGCAAAAAATGAGTGAGAACAAAAAAAAGCAAGCAACATTCGACAGCCGTTATCTGCGTATGGCAAACATCTGGGCTGAAAATTCATATTGCAAAAGAAGACAGGTCGGCGCATTGATTGTCAAGGACAATGCCATCATCAGCGATGGATATAACGGCACGCCGTCAGGCTTTCCTAACATATGCGAAGATGAAAATAACATCACATATCCATATGTTCTCCATGCAGAAGCAAATGCAATCAGCAAGCTGGCACGTTCCAACAACAACAGCGACGGAGCAACCCTGTATGTAACAGCATCCCCCTGCCTTGAATGTGCAAAACTCATCATTCAGTCGGGCATCAAGAGAGTCGTATATGGCGAGCCCTACCGCATTACCGACGGCATAGATCTGCTGAAAAAAGCCAACATCATAGTCGAACATCTCCAATTAGACAACAAAAACAAATAAGAACATCAAAACCACTACAAGACAATGGTTAACAACCGCTCCACAAAATATATACCGCTTATAATATCAGTCAGCATCATCATAGGACTTATTATCGGCAGTTTCTATGCCAACCATTTCACAGGCAACAGGCTAAGCATCATCAATACCAGCAGCAACAAGATCAATGACCTGCTACATATCATTGATGACCAATATGTAGACAAAATAGACATCAGCGACCTTACCGAGAAAGCCATGCCACAGATATTATCAGAACTTGACCCTCATTCATCCTATGTCTGTGCCAAAGATGTTGAAAATGAAATGCAGGATTTAAAAGGGAGTTTCTCGGGCATCGGTGTCGTATTCACGATATTTAATGACACCGCGCGCATAGTCAGGGTCATCAAAGGAGGACCGTCAGAAGAAGTGGGCTTAAAGGCAGGAGACCAAATTATTACAGTAGACGGAAAGAGTCTTGTCGGGAAAAAACTGACAAACGAATATGCCATGAAACACCTGAAAGGTCCAAAATCCTCTAAAGTAGTATTAGGCATCAGGAGAAAAGGCGCGACCAAATTATTAAGCTATACAATAACACGCGGTGACGTGCCGGTCAAAAGCATCACCGCAACATATATGCTTGACGACACTACCGGGTATATCCAAATAAGTACATTCAGTGACACGACCTACCCGGAACTGCTTGTAGCACTTGCAAAACTAAACCATGAAGGATTCAAGCAGCTCATCATTGACCTCCGAGGCAACCGCGGCGGCTTCATGGCTCCCGCAATCAGAATGGCAAACGAATTTTTGCCCAAGGACAGGCTCATAGTATATACCCAAGGCAGAAAATCCCCACGTGCCGAATACACCAGCGACGGAAGAGGCAGCTATCAGGATCTACCCCTCATCGTATTGGTTGATGAAACCTCAGCATCTGCAAGCGAGATTTTCTCCGCAGCAATACAAGACAATGACAGAGGCGTCATTGTAGGGCGAAGGACATTTGGAAAAGGACTCGTCCAAGAACCCATCCAATTTCCCGACGGAAGCCTCCTGCGCCTGACCATAGCACGCTATTACAGCGCATCCGGCCGCTGCTTGCAGAAACCATACACACAGGGAGAAGGAGAAGATTATCGCATGGACTTAGTCAAACGAGCTCAGAATGGAGAATATATATCACAAGACAGCATCCATCTTAACGGAAAAAAATTCAAGACACGATTAGGAAGGACCGTTTATAGCGAAGGAGGCGTAATGCCTGACTATTTTGTTGCAGAAGACACTCTCGGAGTAACATCATATTATATACAAGCTATAAACCAAGGATGGGTGTCAAAATTCGCATACATCTATGTTGACAACAACAGGGAAATCCTTAATGGACACCAAAACTGGGAAGAGACCGTAAAAAAACTGAAAAAAGCAGACCTGCCACATAAATTTGCCCTATACGCAGCACAGAATGGAGTTAAACAACGCAACAATCTGCTGAAAAAATCATACGCTCTCCTGCAGAATACACTTATATCGCTGATCTTAGAAGATTTCTATGATACTGAAACAAGAATCAAATTCAGTAATTTGACAGACCCCAACGTCAAAGAAGCACAAAGACTATTCGCAGAAAACAAGCATATGCCACAGGCGCCCGAAAAACAATAGGAACAAAAGCCGGCAAAAAAAATGTGCAAGAGCGAACAACGAAGGCTCATACAGGAATATAAGAAACAGTTCACCCCCGACCAACTTCGTCAGCTGTCGGCAGAGACAATGTCTCATGTCGAATGTCATCCGGCCTTCCGTGCGGCCCCAATCATCATTCTCTATTATTCCCTTCCCGACGAGGTTTTCACTCACCAGTTCATTGACAACTGGTGCCAAAAGAAAACTATTCTCTTACCTAAAGTAAATGACAACGGACTGACGTTACACCCCTATTATTCCGTATCAAGCATACAAGAAGGCTATATGCACATCACGGAACCGACGACAGAGGCTTTCACTGACTATCCTTCAATAAGCCTTGCACTGATTCCTGGTATCGCATTTGACAAGAATGGCTATCGCTTAGGAAGAGGTATGGGATTTTATGACAGATTATTGGCCAACCACGACCTGTCAAACACATATAAAATCGGCATTGCATTTCCTTTTCAGATTCTTCCTCATATATGCCATGAAGAACATGACATCAAGATGGATGAAGTAATTACTTGATCATCTTATCCGAATCTCTGAAATAACTCTTGCACCGACCTCCCGGTTCAAGGTCTCCACAAGTTCTTCACGACGCATCATCAACTCATGACGCACCACCGGTGATTTCACATCAACAAACAAGATTTGATTTTTTATCACCATATTCTGAGTATTACGATTAATGACATCTCCAACTACAACAGGCCAGGCTGCCATCAAGCGATATTCATTCAGAGGAGATTCCAGCCCCTCTGTACGGAGATACTGATTCAATAAATCCGTTATCGATTCTGATTTATTATATTTCATTGATTACTGTTCCTCCCGAAATCTCAAATATACGAGCATCCATCCCTGTATGATTTACCATTTCTGATATATAATTACGATCTGTATCAGTAATAAATATCTGTCCAAAACTATCTTGAGACACCAATTTCAGAATCTTGTCTACCCGAGAAGCATCTAGTTTATCAAATATATCATCTAACAGCAACAAGGGTATCTGACCGCTTTTCATCTTTATAAATTCAAATTGTGCCAGTTTAAGTGCTGCAAGATACGTTTTGCTTTGTCCCTGGGAACCTTCCCGGCGAATCGGATAGCCGCCCAATGTCATCTCCAAATCATCGCGATGCACACCGCAGAGAGAAAAGCCTAAAATAGTATCTTTCATACGACTTTCCTGAATTTGGCGCAGTAACTGACCAGATTGGCAATTGGACACATAGTCCAACGAAATACTTTCGGAGCTATCGGCAAGTTGCGAATATATGCTTTGCATCAACGGGGTAAAATCATTCAGAAATTCTTGCCGCACAGTATGTATATGCTCTCCTGACTGAGCCATGACATTTTCATACACGGATATGTAATCTGCATCGGCAGGAGGGTCTTGCTTCAGCAATGCATTACGCTGCTTCAGCGCTTTCTTATACTTGATCTCTTCATATAGATAATCTGAATCATACTGCGAGATCACTATATCCATAAATTTCCGACGCTCTTCCCCACCGCCTATGATTAATTCAATATCATGAGGAGATATCATTACAAGCGGAACATGCCCAATATGCTCTGACAACTTGTTATACTCCTTACCATTACGCTTAAAAATTTTACGGTGATTTCTTTTCAAGCCACAAGATATATCCTCCCCCCGACCCGTATCAGAATCCAGATAATGCCCTTGCAGAAGGAAAAAATCCGCATCATGACATATATTCTGAGAGTCAACAGAATTAAGAGCACTTTTACAAAAAGATAAATAATATATTGCGTCAAGCACATTTGTCTTGCCGACACCATTTTGCCCGACAAGGCAGTTCATCTTATGTGAAAAGGCAAGCTCTGCCTGTTTGATATTTTTGAAATTAATTATCGAGAATCGTTCTAAAAACATTTATAATCATATCAAAATCTATACAAATTTACATCTTATTAAGCATAAATACTCTGCAACAAGACAATAAAAAAAATAAAAGAGTAAAATTTCGGCAAATTCATTTCCTAATCCATGAATAATTAAGTAATTTTGCAGAACAAATACTTATTTTGAATAAATAAAACAAAAATATAAAATGGCTACACAAGAAAACACACAAGAATTCAGCATGAGTGCAGTAGACAAATCAACAGCATTCATTGAAAAGAACAAAAAAATTTTTATTGGCGTAATTGCTGCCATTATCATTGTCGTTGGTGGCATATACGCTTATCAGACATTAGTTGTTAAACCTAATGAAGAAAAAGCAAGTTATCTTCTGTCCAAGGGGCAGGATTATTTTGCATTAGGAAACTTTGACCTTGCCCTGAATGGTGACAAAACTGATTTTACCGGCTTTGTAAACATTGCCAAGAAATACAGTAGCACCAAAGCTGGTAATCTGGCTAACCTTTATGCCGGACTAAGTTATGCCCAAAAAGGAGATGCAAAAAATGCCATCAAATACTTGGAGGAATTCAGTAGTAAAGGAGACCAGATGATTTCACCTGCGGC
The DNA here is from genome assembly GCA_902773055.1 of uncultured Bacteroidales bacterium. Lineage (GTDB taxonomy): Bacteria > Bacteroidota > Bacteroidia > Bacteroidales > Bacteroidaceae > UBA6382. The sequence continues at coordinate 15,524 of CACYCZ010000124.1, read as the reverse complement.
ACTTGCTGCATTGGGAAATTGCTATGCTACAGACGGCAATGTTGACAAAGCCATCTCCTTGCTGAAAGAAGCTGCTGCCAAAGCAGACAACAACAGTCTGAGTCCTGTATTCCTGCTTCAAGCTGGCACCCTCTTGGAAAGTCAAAAGAAGACTGAAGAAGCGCGTAAACTCTATCTGGAAATTAAGGAAAAATATCCAGCAAGCGCAATAAGCCAAAATATCAACAAATACATTGAGCGCGCCACAAAATAATAAAGTATGGCTTCAAGCTTATATAATGCAGAAAATATCGCTGCTGCCGGTATACCCGACGCAAAAGGTATGCGTATTGGTATAGTTGTAAGCGAATGGAACAGCAATATTACCTCCGATTTGCTGGAAGGCGCTATAAAAACCTTGAAACAATACGGAGTTTGTGAAACAGATATCATCACAAGACATGTTCCAGGAAGCTTTGAACTTATATACGGCAGCGCCCAACTGGCAAAGAGCCATCTCGTAGATGCCGTTATCGCTATCGGTTGTGTAATCCGAGGTGATACACCCCACTTTGATTACATCAGTAGCGGAGTTACGCAAGGCATTGCTTCCATAAACCAACAAAGCGATGTTCCTGTAGTCTTTGGAGTACTCACAACAAATAATCTTCAGCAAGCCGAAGAACGCTCCGGAGGCATCATCGGGAATAAAGGTGATGAATTTGCCATTACTGCAATAAAAATGATCGATTTCTTTCGCTCCCTAAAGAAAATTTAGTAATTTTGCATCAAAATAAGGCGGGTAGTTTCCAGAGCGGTCAAATGGGGCAGACTGTAAATCTGCTGGTTTTTACCTTCGGTGGTTCGAATCCATCACTACCCACACAAAAAAGGAGACTTACATAAGTCTCCTTTTTTGTATATCAAGCCTACGATGCGTTTTAATTAAAATAAACGATTACTAAATAATCGTCACCATTCCCAATTCTATTCCTGCCGTATTTTTTTCTTGCTGAATAAAATCTGGAAAGGGGGTTTACCTGATTCCCAAATATGAGGGTTCATTAAATGATAAATTGATTTTAGGTGCACATCAGAATCATCAGAATAGAAATAACCATCAGATTGGGGGGCAAGTTTAGTGTCATTTTGCAATAAAATATGAGAATCCGAGTCACTACACAATTGCAACGGACCATAAAAAAGCAACATTTCATCAGGCCTTGTATTTTGACGGTTAACAGGCCGTTGGCATACAGTTTCGAGCACAAAATGCAGTTCAATCTCGTCTTTAGCTTTTAATCGGGTATTTAACTGCAGATATCTGCCTTGCTGATTACACGCTATTTCCTTCCCATTAATGCTCATTCTTATTCTCTTCATCCACGAATAAGCGGGAAAACACAATGTCAGTTTTCCTAAAGAATTCCCTTTCACCAAGAATTTCACTTTACCACCCCACGGATAGTCCGTGCTTTCTACGAAAGTAATGCTCCGAAAACCTGAAACATATTTGAATTCAGCATTACGGAAAAAGGGAATATAAATTTTCCCGTTATCCACAAAAGCCGTATATTCTGCAACCCGGGAAAGTCCTTCTCCTCCGCGCATAGTACAACACCAATGTGCCTCAGGGGTATGGACATTGAGATACGGCGTCTTTATCGCTAATCCAGGACAATTATCACATCCAAAGCCACCATTACGACGCTGTGTCCGACATAACGCATTGTAATAGATTTTTTCAGCCAGTTCAAGATAGTCTGGATTAAGAGTATGCTGCCATAACTGAACTGCCAACATATAGGAATCTACGATTGCACATGGCTCTGTCCAGGTATCATATCGGCCGAACCAATTATAATTCTCATAATTCTCTGTCATACCATACTCCATATACAAGCGGAAACGCTTTTCGGCTTCATTGACATACCGTTGATTCCCTGATATGTCAGCATATCGTATCAATCCGCGACATGCGGTCAGAGAAGCATGCGTCTGAGCCTTGATTTCCAACAGATCGACCTGTAAAAAGCGGTTTACCATTTCGTCTATAACAGGAACAAGAGAAGCCTGTTTCAATATCTCATAGGCCTGTATCAACCCATCCATGCCAATGAAGACACAACCAATATCAGACGACAGTTTCCAGCCATTGATTGTTTGGGAAATGTTTCCAGATTCAGCACCAATATTCCGTTTCCTTTCTTTTGGATTAATCGGATACCTTGCGTAGCAACCTTTTCCCTTCAAGAATAAATTATCCGCAATGTTCCTGATTATGTCCAGCACCCATTCCTCCTGAGTCCACAGATAATATTCACACAGTCCACGCAGCAACCACCCGTTACCTGCAAGCTGCTGCTCATGCATAAAATCAGGGAACACCGGTCCCATATACCCGTTCTCATTAAGATGTTCGGGCAACAAGGTCATTATATCTTTCAAATAGCGTGGAGTGCGGTGAGTGGCTTGAGCATCCATAACCAATCCCAAGATTGTACGGCCTTCTGTGTCACCTGGCCAGTCACCACTTTGCTGCATGGTAAGAAAAACCTTATGGGGCTGATACTTTTCTTCTTCCAAGCGCATGAAGTTATACTCCAAACGCTTCAGCAATTCGCCTTTCACATAGATATCGTCAAATGCCAAAGGAGACACCTGTATGTCTCCATATCCCATTATAAAAGGGCACAAACATAATATGAAACTCTGGAATCTCATTTGAAATCAAAAGATATTATCTCAACAGGACCTAACAGACCTGAAGACTGAAGTTCTGAATCCGCTTTCAGATATGTTACCGACTGTTTGGTGAATGTCTCCGCTTTCAGGACTGACTTTTCTCCTATTAATCTGTTGCGCCAACAATTTACGACCTCAACCTCTATCTCATTCTGCCCTTTCCTGATATATGGTGTAATGTTGAGTCGATATGGCGGCGTCCACACACCGCCGACATCTTGTCCGTTGACACGCAATTTTGCCATTACCATCACTTTGCCCATATCAAGATATATCTGTCCTGAAGGAATTTTGGCAATCTTCACTTTGGTTTTATACACCGCTGTTCCTGAAAAGTACTTTATCCTTGCATCCGCATTGTTTTTCCAATCAAACAGGGTATCGCATACTACTGACTGTTCCGGTCCACCTCTACCCTGCTGGAAAGAAACCGTCCAAGGTGTATTTACTGCCAGCACCAATTTTCTTTCCGGGTAATTCCTGCCGTCTTGAGAAACATTATCTCTGGAACCAAATACAACAAATGCGCTTTCAAATGCCTCCAACTGCATTGGAACCTCCGTTGCAGCAGTCCTCTCACGATATTCCGGCAATAGTCTGACAGTTGCATCTTGAGGATTCCATAATTCCGGCCGTTTGCCCAGTACCCGGAAAAATCCGTTGAAAGAAACCGCTTTACCTGACTGGTTGGATATAAAATAAACGTCATTATCACCTATTGTCCGATGCAAGAACAGCAGCGGCAACTCACTGTCATCGGCGATAAAATCAGAAACGATATTCAGATCCGCAAAGACTTGTTCCAATGAGACATTTTTATATATTCTGCCTTTGCCGTATTTTATCTTGTCAGAATATGGTTTTGATGTTGTCTGCCATATTTCCTCTGCCATTTCTCTGACGCTGATGTCGGCTTGCGGATAATCCTTCAGACTGGGGGAATGGTCCGGAGCAGGACCGGCAAGGACAAGGCCGTTTTCAACCAATTCTTTCAATTTAGCCATTAACTCCGGCCACATAGCACTCAATGGCGGCAAAACCAATACAGCATACTCCATTCCGCTCTGCAAATGCAGCCGCTTGTTTTTAACCGAAGCCGTCATCAAGACCTCTGCGTTGATATAGTCAAAAGAATATCCCTTCGGCAACTCTGGAACGCGGTTGCCTGTCATCTTTGGAGCATCTTCGCCAATATAATAGGCCACATCTGCGACATATTGCCCTTGTTGCAGAAGATAGTTGCAACGTTTCAGGTATCTGCCAAAAACATCCATCTGGGAGAACCACGTATTATTGCGGTTAAATTCATTTCCGAACCAAGCATTGACACCCGGCACGTCATCATTGGGCTGTTGGATATAAAGATGCAACAAGGTCGCATTTATTCCCTCTGCAAAAAACCTGTCGCCACGTTGCTTCATCTGTCCGGGATATTGTGTAAAATCCGGTCCGCCACATGTAAAAGATTCTGCCCAAATCTTTTTCTTGCCATAAATATGGCCACACGATGATGCTATTCGATTTTCAATGTCGCCTAAAGTCCCGAAGCTCCAGAACTCGCCTGCAATCTCATCGCTTTGGCCGCCATATTGCAAGAATTCGCCAGGAAATCCCCAATGGCCATAATTCTCAAGCCATGTTGTCAGCCCATATTCGTTGCTTACTTCACGAAGGCCTCCTACATAATTATATGCCACTTCATCGGCAACCAGTCGTCTGACATCCCATAGGAAACGGTCTGACTGTTCTTCACTCCCAACAACAACACCAGCAAAAACAGGAAGATACGGAACGGGATCATAGCCGTAAGCCTTTATAAAATCAGGTATCATATTATCCGTCCAGTTCTGTCCGCCAGTCTCATAACTGTCTTCTACTACTATTCTGAATGACTTTCGGTCCTGAGCTGGTATCTTCCGCAGAATCTCTCCGATATAATTGTCAAAGTGGGCTCTGATATGCTTCTTACTCATCTTATCGGTTTCATAACCTGTTATCTCACTCGGGGCCGGAGCATTTTTGGTCCCGGTGGGTAGCATCTGAGTATAAAGGAGGACCCATTTCCCCTTAGGAGCATTCCATTCCAGACGACCGTCATCCTTTATTTTCTCAGTCAAGTCAATAACATCATCAGGATTAACTGCCAGCGCTGAAGGGTATATCGGCTGCTTGCGCCAGAGATAGGCCTCCCACATAGGATGAGGCGTCTGCCACATTTTGGCAAGAGATTTTTCGGGATAGCTTTCAACCACAGGTATGTCACTCAATACAACATCCCGGGCAATACCTTCCTTGCCTAATACCAACTTAAACTCCTTGCCCGTTGTCTCTGGAAGAGAAACTGCTATTGGTGCATATGGCGCAAAACCGACATTAAGTTCCGAATTACTTCTGTCAACAGCAAAATGCCTGATAAGTTTATAGCCGTCAGATACTTTTACATAGAGTTCTGCGTCAGAGGTCTGTTGCTTTTCTACAGGGAAGATCTGAAGGCTGCGTATTGTTACCGGCTGACTGCTGTAGAAATGTATCTCCTTTGATTGAGGAATAAATTCCGGCACACGCATCTGCACATGGGATTCAATCAGAGGATATGCCAGCAATTTTACCCTTTCTGCTTCACTGTTTTGAAGTGTAAAGGTCTGGGACAGCATTTTTCCACCTTCGACAGTGTCTTTTGTACAATGTAGATAGCGCATTGCCTGATTTGCCTTAACCCACGGGCCACCACTTTGACTCCATCCCGGGCAATTAAATATTCCTACTTCTATATCCAGTTCTCCCGCTGTTTTCAACGCTTGATGCAGTATATCCCACCATTCTGGCGTAAACGCTTTGACAGGCCCTACGGGGGCACCTTGTCCTTCGCCTATCATACCTATCTGGACACGGTTTATACCCACCTGTTTCATTGCACGGAGATCTTTGACCACCCCTTCCTTGGACATATTGCCTGCCAGCCAATACCAATATACCGCAAGCTGTTGGCTGTCTGATATATTACAAAATTCAGCCTTGATACTGTCGATATTGCCTTGGGCATTGGCAAACAAGGATGATATGGCAAGTAGCCCGATAAATAAAATTCTCACGAAATACTCTTTTAAATAAAAAAGTCCTTAGCATATCATTCAACTCTAGTTGATATAGCTAAGGACTTTTATCGTTAATACTTAGTCTTCTACGTCTTCAGAAGGATCTGCTGTCGGAATGGCGGATTCCAGAGCCTTCTTGTCCTGAGTTATTTTAGTCATGATTTTCTGCTCCAATTCAGCCATCAGATCCGGATTATCCTTCAATACCGACTTGACGGCTTCCCTTCCTTGAGCAATCCTGTTGCCCTCATAGCTGAACCATGAACCGCTTTTCTGAATAATATCAAGACTGGTAGCCATATCGGCGACTTCACCTACTCGGGAGATACCCTCGCCAAACATGATTTCAAATTCAGCACGACGGAAAGGAGGTGCTACCTTATTCTTGACAACCTTCACGCGGACCTGATTTCCGATGGATTCTTCTCCCTTCTTGAGTGTCGTCACGCGGCGGATATCCAGGCGCACGCTGGCATAAAACTTCAGAGCATTGCCACCAGTCGTCGTTTCTGGATTTCCAAACATCACGCCGATTTTTTCTCTCAACTGGTTGATAAAGATACATGTCGTATTTGTCTTGCTGATTTCAGACGTAAGCTTACGAAGGGCCTGACTCATCAGACGCGCCTGCAATCCTACCCTGTTGTCACCCATACTGCCCTCTATCTCTGCCTTAGGTGTCAGAGCTGCAACTGAGTCAATAACGACAATATCTATGGCAGCAGAGCGTATGAGCTGATCAGCTATGGCAAGAGCCTGCTCGCCATTATCGGGTTGGGATATCAGCAGATTCTCTACGTCTATACCCAATGCCTCCGCATAGAAACGGTCAAAGGCATGCTCTGCATCAATAAATGCTGCTATACCTCCCATCTTCTGCGCTTCAGCGATAGCATGCATGGCCAAAGTCGTTTTACCTGAACTTTCAGGACCATATATTTCAATAATTCTGCCACGTGGATAGCCGCCGACACCTAAAGCCAAATTCAGTGCTATACTGCCTGACGGTATTACATCTACAGAGGTAACCTCTTCATCACCAAGTTTCATAATAGAGCCTTTGCCGTAATCCTTTTCGATTTTGGCCATTGCCATCTGTAATGCTTTTAATTTTTCGTTACCGCCAACTGGGGTAACTGCTTCTTTTTTCGCCATTTTCGATAATATATTATTGTTTTACTATAATTCCAAATCACCGTCAAAGACCTCATGCCAGGGCAGCCCTTGCTTGTTCAATTCTGCCATGAATGGATCCGGGTCAAAATCTTCAACATTCCAGACACCAGGTTTCCTCCAAAGACCAAGCATGAACATACGCGCTCCGAGCATGGCCGGAACACCAGTGGTATAACTTACACCCTGCATTCCCGTCTCCTTGTATGCCTCCTGATGACTGCAGTTATTATACACATAATAGGTCCTTTCTTTTCCATCTTTCACGCCACGGATTCGGCAGCCGATACTGGTTTCACCTTCGTAGTTGGCTCCAAGATCCTGAGGATTAGGCAGGACAGCCTTTAAGAACTGCAACGGGACAATCTTGACTTTTTCCATCCTGCCACTGTTGTCTGCAGCCGGTGCTTCATATACGATTTCATCAATGCGGCTCATGCCAATATTCTGGATAACATCCAGATATGTCAGATACTGTTGTCCAAAGGTCATCCAGAAACGGGCCTGCTTAATGGTCGGGAAATTTTTCACCAGACTTTCCAATTCCTCATGATGCATCAGATAGCTTTCGCGCGGGCCGATATTGGGATACGTAATCGGCTGATGCACTGACAGAGGCTCTGTCTCAATCCAATTGCCGTCTTTGTAATACAATCCCTTCTGGGTGATTTCACGGATATTTATCTCAGGATTGAAATTTGTTGCAAAAGCCTTATGGTGATTACCGGCATTGCAGTCAACGATATCCAGATAATGTATTTCATCAAAATGATGCTTGGCAGCATAGGCCGTATATATGCCGCTGACACCCGGATCAAACCCGCATCCCAGGATTGCCGTCAGCCCGGCATCTTCAAATCTCTTCTTGTATGCCCATTGCCAGCTGTATTCAAAATGAGCCTCGTCGCGCGGCTCATAGTTTGCTGTATCCAGATAGTTGACATGACTTTTCAGGCAAGCCTCCATAATAGTCAAATCCTGATAAGGCAATGCCAGGTTCATCACGATATCTGGTCGGAAACTGTCAAATAAGGCCGTCAGCTCATCAATATTGTCAGCATCAACCTTTGCTGTCTTGATGGATTCGTCTCCTATTGCTTTTACTATAGCATCACATTTTTCCTTTGTACGGCTGGCAATCATGATATCTGTAAAAACATCACGATTTTTTGCAACCTTGAATGCAGCTACTGTTGCCACACCGCCAGCACCGATAATCAAAACCTTTCCCATTTTGTATGTATGTTTATATTTTCACAAAGATACAAATAAAATCGGGAGATTAGGCAGGATTTACAGGCAAAATATATAAAAACAGGAAAAAACGCCTTCCGCCTGCAACCTGCCTCATTTTCCGCATTACGCTTCGCAAACAGCCGGCAGGGTTTTAAATAAAATTAATACTTCTTGACTGTTTTTTGCACCCTCCGCCGTTCCATTCTTCTCTCCGCGGCCTTACAGTTTTTGCTGGCAGGCCTGCTGGTTTTTGCTGGAAGGCTTTGTAGCAAAAACTGGCAGGCCTGCAAAATTCACCCCCTCTGCAATACCCTCCAGACGTGGTACTCAGGCATTCAAGACAAAGATGCTTAAAATGTTAAAATCTATTAAAAACAGGTAAAACATGCCAGTATCGCTCCGCCTGTAAATATAGCAAAAAAATACACCTTTAAACGATTGCACTGCCACACGGCCGCACTGTATCGCTTAAAGGTGTACTCACTCAGGCACCATACTTCAGGCGCAGAACGATATATCTTTCAGGACATCGGATTCAGTTCTTTTTCAAATTCATCGCTGCTGATTCCCAGTGTTGCAAGTATGGAATATGTAAGTATCTCCTGACTGCATCTGAATCCGGTCAAAGGTTCCTGGGCAAAGACCGTGACATTCTTTTCGGCATACGTGTTTCGGGCCAGGACTTCTCTGACAGACATTCCATATTCATCAATATCAGGAATAAGCATCAGCCTTTGTATACGGCTTTCAGACAGGAGCGCCTCAAGGCTCTGGACATACAAATCCTTTCTTGTCACAAATTTTCTTTCAACAGGGACATACGAGAACAGGAATTCCCCGATATTGTCTTTAACAGCTTGTCCATCCAATTCTTCGGCCAGAGACTGCGGCACACAATTGTCCAGTATTCCCTTTTCAGATATCAGCACGACCTGGATGCTGTTATCTCCAGGCCGCAGACCACCGTCCAGACTGACATAATCAACCCAACGGGCCAAATCAGCCTTTGGAATGGGACGTTCCAGAACTCTTTCAAAGTTTACCGAAATATTAAAGACAAACTTATCCAGCCAGTCTGCGTCGACCAGGATAACATTGTCTTCCCATACTGGCGTATTCGTATCTGCTTCCATTATTTGATTTGTTTTTTAGCATAAGATGTCAAACATGACATAATAGAAGAATAAGGTATTAAGGCCGACGGATGCCCCACTTCGGACGAAGCTATCTCATCCAGGGCATAAATAATCCGCAGACCGGCACTCTCGAAACACGGCCCTTCAGCCGGCAACGGAAAATTCTGATACGAGACAGCATCCCCGTTCTTAAGTTTTGATTTCAGGTTATCCAGGTCCCTTACCCCGAAGAATGGTTCCAAGGCTGCTATCACAGCCTTGTTGAACTGAGTTCGCCTCTTAGGCAATATTACATCTGTCCACTTCGGACTTTCACCGGTGGTTTTCAGGAAAGTTCTCTCCCTGACAATCTCTGAGCGGGAACCCTGTGCAGAATAATAAATCCAGTCCTGACGGAAAGTTATAAAACCTTTTTTCTCATGCATTTTCCTCACCTCCACATCCATAGCAACATTGTAAGGCATCTGGTTTTTGGATGATTGGGTTACTGAGGCCATTTCCTTTTTCAGGTTCAGATAGAACATCTGCTCAACAGAAGACAGCAGCAGAGAGCTGCTGGCATCCGGCATTGACAACATCTTTGCCGTTTCGCCCAACCACGTCGCAAAGCTGTTGTTAAACTGCATATTATCAGTTTGCGGACAAGCGGATATGATATTACATTCCGCCCGTCCGCCATTTGGAAGAGACGTTGCCGTAGCACATTTCTTTTGAACAATCACCAATGTATCCGCGTCAGTCGCAAGAGACACCCCTTGTGTCAACAGCAATGCGGCAGCAACTATATATTTTCTCATTTAAGCAATTTCTTCAATACTTTCTCGGCAGCAGCAGCCCCCTTAGTCTTTAATGCCTCGGTATAGGTTTTAGCTATGTATTCACTCTTTTGCTCCTGCTCCTGCGTGGCAAAAGCATGGGAGAACTCCTTCTTTTCGTAGCATTTACCGCGAGTGAAGTCTGGTATAGCCACCGAAGCATTATTATTATCCATCGACAATTCGCCAAGCTCGGCCAGACAGCACCACTCAGCCAAATCGTATACATCCATATCCAGTGGCAGGCCATTCTGCAGGCAGTACACCAAACGGCTGTCCATAATAAAATCCATACCGCCGTGTCCTCCGACCTCTTTTGCTTTCTTGCCGTATATCTTGACAATTGGGGATTCATACTTCTGAACCAAAGCCTTATAGTCTTCCGGTTTCAGATACTCATGTCCGCTCAGATTATCCTGATCCGGCTTCACGCCCGATGCTTTCATCTGCGAAGCACTAAGCGCGTAGCCTGGCGTAGGATACTTGCTTGCATATCCTTTTGTACCAGTCAGCTGGTACAGACGATTATATGGACGGGGATTCATCACGTCATGCTGAACCTCTATGACCTTTCCCTGCTCCGTTTTTATTAAGGTTGTAGTGTGGTCACCGTTACGGAAATCATCAGGCAGTTTTCCAGTCGCTTTCTTGACATATTCAGGCCCTCCAACGGCCTTTGTATCCATTGCAACCAATGTCTTCATCCTGTCGCCACGATGTATATTGAGCAACTGGGTAACAGGACCTAAGCCGTGGGTAGGATAAATATCGCCTCTGTGAGCCTGGTTATACAGCATTCTCCAGTTATGCCAGAATTCTGGCCAGAAATCGTCAAGACAATGAATATAAGCCCCGGCCACCTGCAGGATTTCACCGAACACATTATTCTGCGCCATATTCAGCGTGTTCAGTTCAAAATAGTCATAGCAGCAGTTTTCCAGCATCATGCAATGGAGGCGGTTTTTCTCTGCCAGATTGATCAAATCCCAGCAGTCCTGCAGATTCATGGCAGCAGGCACCTCAACAGCGACATGCTTGCCGTGCTCAAGCGCACATTTGGCAACGGGAACATGATGGAGCCAGTCGGTGGCGACATATACCAAGTCGATGTCGTCACGCTCACACAGGGCCTTGTATCCGAATTCCCCATAATAGGATTCTGCCTTCGGCAGCCCCTTCTGGGTCAATATCTGCTGGCATGAATCTACCCTGCCCTTTTCAGCATCACACAATGCCACTATACGAGTACCGGGAATATATGTCCATCGCTTAACCGCTGCCGGCCCGCGCATTCCCAAACCAACAAAGGCAACCCTGACAACAGGTATTGGAGCAACCTTAAGCCCCAAAGCATCCTGCTGACCGGCAGGACGTGACGGCGTATCGACAATTATAGTACCTTTATCCCAATGCCAGGAAGTCTTGGCGCTGGTTGTGACAGGCAAAATCAAAGAGCATAATAAAACAAATGAAAAAAAGTGCTTCATACAATATTATATTTAATGATTACTTAGAGTGCAAAAATAGCAAAATTTACTTAGTTTTTCTTTTTGATTGTATTAATTTTGCATAAGAAACAACAACTTTTTTTTATGTTTGACAAACTGACATATATTTCCCGACGACAGTCACTGAAAAAAATCATGGGAAGCGGCTTGCTTATTTTCCCAGGAAACAACGAGTCACCGGCAAACGGGCCCTATAACTCATATCATCATCGCCAAGACAGCACCTTCCTTTATTTCTTCGGACTGAACAGAGAAGGACTCATTGGAGTCATTGACGTTGACAATGACGAAGAATATCTTTTGGGAGACGATATTGACATTGATGACATCATCTGGTTTGGCAACATTGAGAGTGTCAAGGAACTGGCAGAACAGGTAGGAATAAACCAGTCTATGCCTTTCGCCAAAATAAACGAACTCGTCAAAACGGCCACAAACAAAGGTCAGCAGATTCACTTCCTGCCCCCATACCGGCATGATATACAAATATTTTTCAATGACCTGCTGGGCATTCATCCCTCTGAACAGAAAAAAGCCGCATCCATTGAACTGATCAAGGCTGTCGTAGCACTTCGCTCCACTAAGAGCAAGGCCGAAATCAAGGAAATCGAGCGCGCATGCGCCATAGGATACAAGATGCACACGACAGCCATGAAACTCTGCTCACCTGCCGTAACCGAACATTTCATCAGCGGTATCATTGAAGGCGTAGCCAATTCGTTAGGCGCTATGGTCTCCTTTCCAAACATCGTTACCACTCACGGCGAGGTCATGCACGGCTACCCTTCGGACAACTACCTTGAAGCCGGCAGGATGCTTCTTTGTGATGCAGGTGCAGAAACCAACGACAACTACTGTTCCGACAACACACGCACGGTACCGGTCAGCGGGAAATTCACAAATAAGCAGAAAGAGATATACACCATCGTTGAACAGTGTCACGACAAAACTTTAGACCTGGCTAAACCTGGAATAAAGTGGTATGACGTACATATGGACATCTGCCGCCATCTGACCGACGGACTCAAGCAAATCGGCCTCATGAAAGGAGATACCGAGGAAGCTGTACAGGCAGGAGCACACGCCTTGTTCCTCCCTCATGGCCTGGGACACATGATGGGTATGGACGTACACGACATGGAATCGCTCGGGCAGATTTATGTAGGTTTCGATGACGAGATACAACCCTCTTCCCAATTCGGGACTTCAAGTCTGCGTATGGGCAGGAAATTAGAGGAAGGCTTCGTCGTCACCGATGAACCGGGAATATATTTCATCCCCGCACTGATCGACCTGTGGAAAAAGAATAATACAAATGCCGAATTCCTCAATTTTGATGCAATAGACAAATATCGCGATTTTGGCGGCATACGCATCGAAGACGACCTTCTCATCACGGCTGACGGCGCCCGTATGCTGGGACATACCATCATACCCTATCACATTGATGACATCGAGGAATACATGGCTAAAAACAAATATGAATAATCCTATAAAACAACACATATGTTATTAAACAAGAAAATTACACTGGCACTATGCCTGTTATTATTTACAGGCAGTGTGTATGCACAGGAGAAAAAAGACAAGGACGCCACCAAGGACTCCCTGCGCTTTACCGTAATCAAAGAAAACCCCATCACTTCTGTCAAGAATCAGAACAGGTCAGGTACGTGCTGGGCTTTCTCGTCCTTAGGCTTCTTTGAGGCCGAACTTCTTCGCACAACTAAAAAGGAATATGATCTGTGCGAAGCCTATCTGGTAGAAAAAACATACCTGGATCGTGCCAAAGCCGCAGTCAGAACCCACGGAGACATTTCCTTCTCACAGGGAGGCAGTTTCTACGATGCCGTATACTGCATCAAGAATTATGGCATCTGCCCTGAAGATGCTATGCCAAAGCCAGGCAGCCTCTATGGTGACTCACTGTTCAACCACACTGAACTTGACAAAGTATCATCAGCCTACGTACAGGCTATTGCCAAAAGCGACTTGAAAAAGCTTTCCAAAGTATGGCAGAAAGGCCTGCAGGGAATCTACAACGCATACATCGGTGAGACACCTGAGAAATTCACTTTCGAGCAGAAAGAATACACTCCCCACTCCTTCGCTGAAAGTCTGGGATTAAACATGGACGACTATATTTCCCTCACCTCATTTACCCACCATCCTTTCTACAGCCAATTTGCCATTGAGATACAGGATAACTGGCGCTGGGGATTGAGCTACAACCTTCCACTTGATGAATTTATGGAGGTTATGGATTATGCCGTTCGGCACGGCTATACTTTTGCCTGGGGCTCTGATGTCAGCGAGCCTTCATTCCGCAAACATGAAGTTGTCTTAATGCCCAAAGAGAGCAAGACCAAAGACAACAGCGGCTCCGACCAGGCACGCTGGCAAGGAGATGCCGGAAAAGAAGACATGATAAAAAATTCACAAAACGAAATAGAAGTAACTCAGGAATTGCGCCAGGAGGCTTTCGATAACTGGGAAACAACCGATGATCACGGTATGCTGATCTATGGCCTTGTAAAAGACCAGAATGGAAAAGAATATTTCATGATGAAGAACTCTTGGGGAGATTATAACAAATATCATGGAAAATGCTACATCTCCAAAGCTTTTGTCGCATACAAGACCATCAATATCCTCCTCCACAAGGATGCCCTGCCAAAGCACATTGCCAAAAAGTTAAAACTCCAATAATAACTCCTTCTCATACATGGAGAGCCCAGCCAACTGGGCTCTCCATGTATATTTCTGCCTAAAGAAACAAGCCACAGCATAAATTCCACACTTTTGTAACCGACTGAGAAAGCACACTGCAGTCAGTCAAAAAAACATCATGATGCAATGACGATACAGGAAGCAATACAAGCCCGCCACAGTGTAAGGGCATACAAGAATCAACCCTTGGCTGATGATGTTGTCAAGGAGCTTGAAGAGCAGATAGTCGTTCTCAACCGTGAAGGGAATCTGCACATGCAGCTCATCCTCAACGAGCCAAAGGCTTTTCAAGGAACTATAGCCAAATACGGCAAGTTCCGTAATGTCGACAATTACATCGTAATGGCCGGAAAAAGAGACAATGGCCTTGATGAACGCATAGGCTACTATGGTGAGCATCTGGTGTTGTTGGCTCAGATGCTTGGATTGAACACCTGCTGGGTAGGTCTCTCCTACTCAAAGGTGCCGGGAACATATGAGCTTTGCGAAGACGAGAAGATTGCCTGTTACATTGCCATCGGCTACGGTGAGGCACAAGGCGCAGGCCATAAGACCAAGACCGTTGAGCAAGTGAGCAATGCCAATGGCATCACGCCGCCCTGGTTCAAGAAAGGTGTAGAAGCAGCCCTGCTTGCCCCAACAGCCGTAAACCAGCAGAAGTTCTCGTTTGAATATGTCGGAGTGACAAACAACTGTCATCAAATAAGAGCAAAGAAGGGATTTTCTATGATTGGCTATACAAAGATGGATTTGGGCATAGCCAAATACCACTTTGAGATTGGTGCCGGAAATGAGCATTTTGAGTGGGTATGAACATTGAGCAGGTCAGAGACTACACGTTGTCGCTCCCAGGAGTGACCGAAGACCAAGCGTTTGGTGAAGATATCCTTAACTTCCGCTTGGAGGGAAAGATATTCGTCTGTCTGTGGTTAGGCGATGGCAGGTATGATATGAAGGACGGAGTTTCAAGAATCGCCTTGAAGTTGTCACCAGACAGGAATATCGAGCTCAGAGAACAATTCTCTGCCGTGACACCTGCCTATCATTGGAACAAAACACACTGGAGCGATGTGTATTATGAGCAACTGGACGGGGCGCTGGTAGAGG
>CACYCZ010000123.1 GCA_902773055.1 uncultured Bacteroidales bacterium | reverse complement strand
TTTGGAGGTACAAGTGTCTTTGCGGAAGAAGCGAAAAAGGAAGCAGAGGATGTTGCGTTACAAGCGTTTGAACTGAATCCCATGGTAGTTACGGCGCAGAGAATGGAAACAAAAGATTTGGATACACCTGCCACAACAAATGTTATAACAAAAGAAGAAATCGAAAGATCTGGTGCTACCACTGTTATGGACGTAATGAGAAAGGTGACAGGAGTTACGGATACCTCATACGCTGCTAACGGTGATGATATGGGATCTTCTCTAAGTCGCATGTATATTCGTGGCTTAGATAAAGGCACTGTTGTTATGGTTAATGGGGCACCTATCAATGTTAATAATTATGCTACACCCAATGCGATTCCGGTAAATGCAATTGAAAGAATCGAAGTAGTAAAAGGTGCGAACTCTGTATTATATGGCGCGGAAGCGGTAGCTGGTGTTGTAAATATTATCACCAAAAAAGGTGAAGGAAAGTTAGCGACAACTGTAAGTGGAACTGTCGGTAATTATCTGAAAAAGTATAGCGCGACTGTCCAAGCTGATGGTGTAATTATGTCTTTTGGTAAGGACTATGTGCATGAGTTTAAAAAACAACAAACCGATAGAAGAATTCAAGCGGCTGGTTCCTATAGAAATATTGAGAAATATCAGAGAACAAATGCATTTGCCAGTTTTGCACTTTCTCCAGATTTGCAATTAACATGGAATTATGTAGATTTAGATCCGCTTTATGGTACAAAGAATCTTAAAACCGATCAATATACAGGAACAAGATATTCTTATAAGGATACTAAAAACACAGCGAGTTTAGTTTATAATGACAAAAAGCATCAAATCAAGAGTATTTTGGCATATAATTCTAAACGGGTTGAAAGTAGGCAGTTTAATGCTGCGGGTGTAGAACAATCTCCTTCTCAATCGAGTAATTATAAAGTTTCCAATATTTATTTTGATACCCAGAAAAAATGGGATTTTGGTAAGGCAGACAGCTTAATTTTTGGTATTACTGGGAAACATGAAGCATATAAACAGAGATTTGAGAACCAATATGGAAATAAGTACGATAATGAGCGGAACAGTTTTGGCGCATATTTATCGTACAATAAACATTTTAATGATAGATTCAGTACTATTTTAGGATTGCGTGCACAAACGTATAGGCATTCAGATGCAGACGTTAAAGATCATAACGTTATTTTGCCACAAATACAGGCATTATATAAAATGAATGATAAGGTTTCTTGGTATTTGAATGTGGCCAAAGCCTTTGAAATGCCTGCAATGAATGCTCACGTGCCAGCAGGTGGTAAAGGGAATGCTGCATGGGATAAAATGACGATGGATGATATACGCGAGCAAAGTAGAGAGAATGGCATTAAACCGGAAGAAGGTTGGAATTATGAAACCGGTATTAAAAGAATAACAGATAGTTCTTCTACTAAGTTAGCTGTTTTCCACATGGATTACAAGAATAAATTTAAATGGGTAGAAGTTACTCCAGGTGTTACTAATCCTAAAAAACAGATAAATATGGGTAAATTTAAAAATACTGGTATTGAGTTTGAATACCAAAAGAAACTAAGTGATAAGTGGGATTATAATTTTGGCGTAACCTATCAGGATCCTAAATCAAAGGAAACTGATGCCTGGAAGCAGGAGTCTGCTCGTTTTCAGTTAAATGCTGGCGTGAATTATACATTAAATAAGTTCACCAGCAACTTAAATTGTTTGGTTCTGGCAGATAGAGAAGACAGCTATTATAAATACGATGGGCAGAATGTTAGTTTAAAAAATAGGTTCTTGTTGAATGCTTCATTTATGTACAGACCTACTAATAATCAGTCGATAGCGTTGAATTTATATAATATTTTAGACAGGGAAGACCCGATTTCCACTTATGAATATAGGGAGTTACCTTTCAACTGGACATTAACCTATAACTACACATTCTAAAATTTTGTTTCTTGATAGCGGCGCATACCTGCGCCGCTTTTTCTATGTTTTAAAGATTCTCCATATTCTTCTTTTTTGCTTCCAGCGCCCTTTGCCGGAAAT
>CACYCZ010000122.1 GCA_902773055.1 uncultured Bacteroidales bacterium | reverse complement strand
CTCCCTGCAACTTGTATATTGTCGGTATCGCTTTCTGCTCCAAGACCTGTCCTGCGTCAACAAGCCACAAGATCAAGGCTGCTTCTTCTATTTTCTTATATGTCCGCTCTATTCCCATCTGCTCCACCCTATTGTCAGTATGGCGTATACCCGCTGTATCAAAGAAGCGGAAAAGGTATCCGTTGATGTTGAACGTATCTTCTATGACATCACGCGTAGTACCATGAATCTGGCTTACAATGGCCTTCTCTTCACCGAGAAGCGTATTCAACAAGGTGGATTTTCCTACATTTGTCTCTCCCACTATTGCTACGGGTATTCCCTGCTTTATGGCATTGCCATATTGGAAACTATCAGCCAATTTTTTGATTTTATCCTGGATTCCGTGTAACAGATCCAACAATGCCTTACGGTCAGCAAATTCCAGCTCCTCATGATCGCCGAAGTCCAGTTCCAGTTCCATCAACGATGTCATTTTCAGGAGTCTTTCTTTCAGATAATTAAAATCTTTTGAGAAACCATCCTTCAATTGTTTGATGGCCAGCCTGTGGGACGATGCTGTTTGGGATGCTATCAGGTCGGCAACAGCTTCTGCCTGACTCAAATCAAGTTTCCCGTTCAGGAATGCGCGCTGGGTGTATTCTCCCGGGGCTGCCAACTGACATCCGCAGCTGACCAATCTTTCCATGATACGCTGAAGTATATAGGGCGAGTTATGGCACGAAATTTCTGTTGCATTTTCACCCGTATAAGAGTGTGGCGCATGAAACACTGAAACCAAGACTTCGTCCAATACACTCCCGTCGGCATCTTTTATCTGACCATAGGACAGTGTGTATGACTTAGCATCCTGTAACCGGAATCCTTGTTTTGCAGAGTAGAAGATTTTATCTGTATACGTAATGGCATCAGGACCAGATACACGGATTATTCCTATCGCCCCTCCGTGACCTGTTGCGACAGCACAAATAGTTGAGTTCTCCATGTAAGAAAAATGATTAGATACGCTCCAGCACCAATTTAATCAGGTCGTCAATACTATTCTTATAGGAAGCATTAGCTGTTCCGGCCAGACGGTTGGCAATAACCATACAACATGTCATAGCCTTATGTCCCAGAAGGCGTGACAATCCTGCCACAGCGCTGCTTTCCATTTCAAAGTTGGTAATTTTCAAATTGTCGTACTGATATTTTTCAATCTTCGCGTTCTGTTCCGGATCGGCGAGCGGAATGCGCAGCTCTCTTCCTTGAGGTCCATAGAAACCGCCGCAGGCTATTGTGATACCTTTTACCATCTTGTCGCGGGCTATTCGGTCTATCAGGTTGGCGTCGGCATCGATGACGTAAGGGGCACACAACTGGGGATTCCATTTCATATATGCAGTAAAATCCTCTTCAAGCTGCAGGTCGCATACCTCATTCCTACCCTTGTAGAAATTAAGAAGGCCATCAAAGCCAATACTTTTAACACTGGCGATAAACGTACCGATGGGTGTTTCGGGCTGCAATCCGCCACATGTTCCGATCCGCACTATTTCCAGACTCTTCAGCTGAGGTTTCACTGTCCGAGTCTCGAAATCGATATTAGCCAGTGCGTCCAATTCGTTGAGAACAATGTCAATATTGTCACACCCGATACCTGTAGAGAGGACCGTGATACGTTTACCATTGTAAGTACCTGTTATGGTATGAAATTCGCGGCTCTCCGTTTCACATTCCGTATTGTCAAAATGCTGTGCAACGGTGGTGACCCTTCCGGGGTCGCCGACCAGAATTACCTTTTCAGCCAGTTGCCCGGGTCTTAGATGTAAATGAAAAATACTTCCATCTGGATTAATAATCAGTTCTGAGGGTGCAAAAGATGTTCTCATGTCGTACAGCGTTTTTATTTATTGTTAATATTCAGTTTACTTTGTTCTTCGTAGCGTATATTCCACTCTATTTCCTTGATGGTATCATCCAATTGCTCCAGGGCATTCTCCTGTTTGACAATCGTGGGACGCAGGGAAGAATCTGAAGACAGTTTCTTCCTATTCCTGGCCAGTTCCGTCATGATTGCCGAACGCTTGAAATTCAATTCCTTCCAATTTACAGCATACTGCTTGGCCTTACTGCTCTTGAACTCGTCAAAAGAATGGTATACGACACCATTATACACATGGAAAGTAAATTCTTCTTTCAACTCTGTATTTTTCTTCAGTGATGCCAACAGTCCTTTATACCGTTGCCTTGCTGCAAGGGTTTCGTTTTTGCTGTCCGACTGGGAAGCGGCGATATCATGTATCATGGCCAGTCTGCGCAACTGGTCTTCAGGAGTATCCATATCATACACATTGCGTGTTTCATTGGGTATAAACAGGTATATGCAGACTTTTCCTTCAGGCTGGTATCTGTCTGATACAAGCCAGCCCAGATTGTCGGCTTCGTCTATCACCATCATATAATCGTTATACAATGAATTGTAGGGCATACCCATATTCTCGGGTTTCAAGTATTTCTTTGTATCAGTATTATAGCGTGTTACATATATGTCGTATCCTCCGAGAGACTCCTCGTTGCAGGAACTGTAATACAGCGTCAGTCCATCGGACAGGACATAGGGATATGCCTCTTCGCTATCTTCATCACCGAGACCCAAGGCCTCAGGCGCTGACCATTTCGAATCTATCATATACCGGCAATACAGTTTTGCATGACCGGCTGAATCGGGATAACAGTAAAACAGTTTGTCAC
Organism: uncultured Bacteroidales bacterium; assembly: GCA_902773055.1. Taxonomy (GTDB): domain Bacteria; phylum Bacteroidota; class Bacteroidia; order Bacteroidales; family Bacteroidaceae; genus UBA6382. The sequence goes on along the minus strand of CACYCZ010000122.1, from coordinate 11,440 downwards.
GGAAGTCGTTGGTATAGGTCGTTGTCATCTGAATGTTTTTTCCTATTCGGGAATTGGGCTCAAAAACATTTTTCCAATAATCCAATTTCCCATTGCTGTTATCCAGTTTTATGACAGAAAGGATATCGCTCTTGTTGACGACAAAACTATCTATGAACACCACTTTGGCCGTTGCAGACAACATATTGGCACCTATACGGATTTTCTCTGCTTTCTGTTCCAGTTCGTCAGTAGGCTCTTTTTTCTTTTCGGCCTGTTCTGTCAAGGTCTGGAGCAAGGGAGATGCCTCTTCAAACTTATACAGCCTGATCAACGAATCCACATCGGCAATGGTTGTCGTAATCTTGGGAGCTACCTTTACACGACGGCGCTGAGCATATCCCAATGAACTAACCATCAGCAGTATCAACAATATTCTTATCCTCATATGTTTTATCTCTATCATTTAACGTTCAAATTTAGTAAAATATTGGAATATAGAAATGCCCTACACGGAAAAAAGGAAGGATTGCTCCTTCCTTCTTCGCTCTTCTTGCCTGTATGGGCGGATCAATTACCTTGAAGATAACTGTCCATTGAGGCTGCGGCCCTGCGCCCGTCACCCATCGCCAGGATTACGGTTGCCCCACCCCTTACAATGTCGCCACCGGCAAACAGGGCTGGTATCGAGGACTGCATATTTTCGTTTACCACTATCGTATTCTTACGTCCCAGTTCCAACCCTGACACCGACTTCGGCACAATAGGATTAGGAGACACGCCCACGGCTACAATAGCCATATCTATGTCAAGCGTTTCGGTCGCACCCGGAATAGCTACCGGCGAACGGCGTCCTGAGGCATCGGGCTCGCCCAATTCCATTTTTTGAAGGATAACCTGCTTGACAGCGCCTTTTTCATCTGCTATGTATTCTATCGGATTATGCAACGTCAGGAACTCTATACCTTCTTCTTTGGCATGCTTGACTTCTTCAGCCCTTGCCGGCATTTCCTTGTCACTGCGACGATAAACAATCCATACCTTTTCTGCTCCAAGACGTTTTGCCGTCCTGCAGGAATCCATAGCCGTGTTTCCACCTCCGACAACCATCACATGCTTGGCCTTCCGGACAGGGGTATCAAAGTCGGGATTGGAGGCATCCATGAGATTGACACGAGTCAGGTATTCATTGGACGACATGATATTGGTGTAGTTTTCTCCGGGTATTCCCATAAAATTGGGCAGACCGGCTCCCGAGGCTACGAAAATACCGTCAAAGCCAGCCGCCTCCAGGTCAGAGACTGTAAGCGTCTTACCGATGACACAGTCCTTCACGAATTTAACACCGAGCTTTTTGAGATTGTCTATTTCCACATCAACGATCTTGTTGGGCAGACGGAACTCGGGTATACCATATTTTAACACACCTCCTATTTCATGGAGGGCCTCATACACCGTGACTTCATAGCCGTTTTTAATCATATCGCCGGCAAAGCTCAATCCTGCTGGTCCTGAACCGATAACGGCTACTTTCTTGCCGTTGGCCGGAGACTTCTCAGGCAGGGATATCTTGCCGCTTTCTCTTTCATAATCAGCTGCAAAACGCTCCAGATTTCCTATCGCTACGGCCGGTTCAGTCATCTTGAGCTGCACACACTGGCTTTCACATTGCTTCTCCTGCGGACATACCCGTCCGCAGACTGCCGGAAGGGCTGATGTATGTTTCAGCACACGCGCAGCCTCAAGAAATTCTCCGCGCTCAATGTTCTTGATAAAAGCCGGTATGTTTATATTGACAGGACAGCCTTGCATACAGGTCGGTTTGGGGCAGTCGAGACATCTTTTTGCCTCCTGCATGGCCTGTTCCCTGGTATATCCCGTATTGACTTCCTCTGTACGCGTTGTGGCACGATATGCAGGTTCAAGCTCGTTCATCGGACATCGCTCTATGGCTGTGCGCTCCTTGGGTTTCATATTCTTACGGAGTTCTTCACGCCAAGGCGCATTTCTATCCAAAAGTTCTTCTATCGGGACTGAAGACGAATGGTCTGATGACGTTGGAGACGCAACCAGCAGAGAATCTTCTGCCGGCTTACGCACAGCCGCCTCAAGTTTTCTCATTTCCTCAAGTTCTATGTCCTTGAATGCTCCCATCCTCTTGAACATTTCATCAAAATCCACTTCGTGTCCGTCAAATTCGGGACCATCAACACAAACAAACTTTGTCTTGCCTCCTACGGTAACACGACATGCGCCACACATACCTGTTCCGTCTACCATAATAGTATTGAGGGAGACGTCTGTGGGGATTTCATATTTCTTTGTCAAGAGACAGCAGAATTTCATCATGATGGCAGGGCCGATAGCAAAACATTTATCAATCTTTTCGCGCTGTATGATTTCCTCCATTCCTACCGTCACAACGCCTTGCTTGCCGTAAGACCCGTCGTCTGTCATAATAACGACTTCGTCAGAACTGCTCCTGACCTCGTCTTCCAGTATAATGAGTTCCTTGGTCCTGCCGGCCAAAACGGAAATCACCTTGTTTCCTGCTGCCTTCAACGCTTTAATGATAGGTAGCATCGGTGCTACGCCCACTCCGCCGCCGGCACACAGGACCGTACCGAATTTCTCTATATGGGTAGCTTGGCCGAGAGGACCTACTACGTCCATGATAAAATCGCCTGCCTTAAGCCGGCAGAGTTTTGTTGACGTCAATCCTACTGCCTGGACAACCAGCGTTATGGTACCGCTATTTATATCTGAATCTGATATGGTGAGAGGGATACGTTCTCCCTTTTCATCTAAACGTATGATTACAAAATGGCCGGCCTTACGGGACTTTGCAATCAAAGGTGCTTCGACTACAAGCTGAAACACCTTTTCTGAAAATTGTTTGGTTGATACAATTTTGTACATTTTTGAAGTGTTATATTGAATTTTGTCTGCAAAGATAGCGATTTTTGTGTACAAAGTTATACTTTGCAGCAAAAAACAACATATAACCAGCCTGTAAAATCAAGCAGGTGTGCGGCTGAGTTATAAATTGCCAATTGTATTGTCTGCAAGCCTCAGCTGCCGGAATTAATATCAACTGATACTTTCTGCCCCGAAACAAGCACTTTCATCAGGGATGATACTTCATCACGAGGAACTGTGGTATTAACAAATTTAGCATTCTCTGGACATCAACACCTGACAGAAACCGTTAAGAACTTAAAAAATGCTTAACTTTGCAATCAGAAGACAACTTAGCATAATAATTAGGAATTATAATTATTAACATCTTAAGATATGAGATTATGAAAAGAAAATTATTTCTCTATGCAACAGCAGTCACCGCAATGCTGGCGTTCACAGCCTGCTCTGACAGTGATGACAACTCCGTGAAAATTCAGCAATTTGTAGAGGAGGAAACGGATGATTTGATACCGACCGATGACCAGATGAGTGTCAGCGTGACGGCCGACATGCCCACTGCCGTGCTGCAATCCTTTGACGAGGGCTCTACCGGTGAGGCACTGGTAAAGCGACTGTCCACGACGACTGCCGCCATCGAGCCCGATACGCGCATGGTGTTGCTGCCGGGTAGCGCTTTCGACCTGGAGAATAAGCTCTCGGATGAGGAGGTCACTATGATGGTGCAAAAATACATGGACGGCGGCTACATAGCCATCGAGCGTCCTACGCAAAAGCAGATGGCCATGTTCGGTCTCGTGTTCCTGACCAAGGCATTGCAGATTGAAATGGATCAGGCAGAGACCATGTTCGACATTTCCGAGGAGGAAGCCGGGCAAGCCGTTGCCTCGTCGCCCACCACCGACCGCATCAAGACTCGCATAGCCAACATACAGCGCGTAGCCCAGACCCGCGCTAATAGCGAAGATCTCGACGCCGTGTGGGCAGAGATGGTCATCATGGGGCCGACGGACTACTTCCTGCAGGAGCCGTATATGGAGGAGACAACTGTCTACATCCACTCTGACGACGGCGAGGGCAATGCCACCGAGCCTGAGGCGGTGACAGGGAAGCAGGAGCGCACACCCTACATCAGCGGCACACTCGCTGATGCCGCTGCTGAGTGGCTCAATACTACCGAGAAAAAGAGCGAGGAGAGTGCCAAAGCCCACCCCTACGCCTTGCGTGCCACTGCCAGCAGCGCCATCAATGAACTGATGGATGCCAGTGAGACGTTTACTTTCAACGGAGCCATTGACTGGAGAAATTGGGATAATCAAGCAAAGCATTACGCAAATCGTGTGAATATAAGAGTCAGTTCATGGGGCATTCACAATATGGAGAGCAACAAAGACTACTACTACCTGAAGCAGAACGTCACACTCAAAATGAGTAATGGAATTTACCATCAACTTAACGCAAAAACATGGCTTCTTGCCACAAACTATGACATCTATAATCGTTGGTTCGGTTCGTTCCTGTCGCAATACGAAACATCTATGGACCTCATAGGCAAGGGCAGCATCACCCTGGAGGCTGCAGCACCCAATACCGACAACAATACATCGACCACCAATATCACAACTGGCTCTTCACATTCTACAACGGTAACCAATGGCGCCAGTTGGGGATCTACTGGAGGTGCTAATGCAGCTGGTCCGATGGCAACCTTCAGCCTTGGAGGTAGTTACTCTACCGGTACCACCAACGGTACATCGTTCTCTGTCGGCACGTCGCAGAGTCATAAAGACCTGGGCGTAAAGAAAAACACTTCCGGGAATAAGGTGACGTGGACCTATACGGGTACGCTACCTCAGTATTATGTTTGGAGAGATGATGATTATTGGCATCCAAGCCATCAGACACCAGCTGACATACTCGTGAACGACTGCGACGTGGCAGAGGAAATCTGTTGGTCGGTGGCCAATCCTTCCGACCAGTACACCGTCAACTTCACTTCTGCACCGCAGACCGCAGCATTGATTTATCAGTATCAGTATAAATCAAAAAACGGCGACTTTCCCGCTAAGCACGAATATACCACCTCCCCAACGGAGAACTACGCCCATACACTGATTGAGCCCAACCGTGCCATGCAGAGTTGGCGTATGCTGATTACCGTGGATGAGTGGGAGGACGCCAGAGTCGCAGGCGCCGAGAGCAACCTGGCAGAGGCTATCCGCAGACAATTCCCCGACCTCTATGCCAGCCAATTCTCTGTGGCAGACAAGACCTCTACCAGTCTCAACACCATCACCTATGTGGTCAACTATATCAAGGGCATCTTCCAGCAGAACTACGACATTCTGCAGAGCCTCGCCGAGGACTACGGCGTAGCCAAGTTCACCATCCACTGGCGCTGCGACGACCGCAACGTCACTACACGCCAGGGCTTCACCGTCCGTCAGGACTGCTCTTTCAAGGCTACTGATGGTACGCACAATATCGCAGGTTGTGATTACAACAACCTCTTCGACGGCAATGCCAGCACGATATGGCGTACAAGCCAAAAGCGTGATGGCGTATATTTCGTAGAGTTCCAAAGCAGTCGCCTCATCACCCCGACAGCCTACACACTCATCACCGGCGCATATACAAGCACATATCCGACAGAAAGACCGAAAGACTGGAAGGTGATGGCCAAGAGAAACGCAGGTGACGAGTGGACCACCATCGCCACCGTGACCGATGACACCCGACTGCCTGACCAGAGCGGACAGAGTGCCAAGTATGACCTCGACATCACCGGCGGGCAGTGGCAGTACTTCCGCCTTGAGGTCAGTGCCACACAGGGCCGTAATAGGGTAAACATCGGCGACTTTGAGTTCGACTTCTGAAGACCGTTGACGGCAGGCAATGAAAAAGCCCTCCATCCTTTGGGGGAATTGGAGAGGGATTAGTACATTAGCTCCATTAAGCCGCAGGCACACAATACGTGCCTGCGGCTTTTTTTATTTGGCACTCGGATAAGCTGTGATGATTGTCGAACTCAGAGTTTTACTTTGTAGGGAGGGGGTATGCTAAACCCGACAAACCGAAATTAAGTTTTAGCCATCTGCCGACAAGATTACTGCAACTCGCCGGATATCAGCAGAACCCTACGGCACGCCGGCGGCGAATCCCTGACGACATCGGGTTATAGGCTTCATAAGCCCGTCGGACATCTGCAGCATCAATTAACTGATAATCTATCGAGCCTTTTGCACAGGACTGAGACGATAATCTGTCAGCCATAGCCGGTATGATGCCGTTCTTGACATACTGTTCTACCCAACGGGCATTACTGAAATGTTCCGTATGGTTTTCAACCGCTTCACGTATCGACTTCAGCATCTGCCTGGAAGCATCATCCGTAAGCAGATACTGGTCCTTCCTCAGGATTTTTTCGGCAATCTGCATTAACTCTTCTGCACTATAGTCTTTGAACTGGAATTTATAGGGAAACCTTCCGAGCAGGCCAGCATTCATAGACATCATCTTGTCCATTTCCTTTTCGTATCCTGCAAAGATAACCATCATGTCTGGATTCTTTTGTGACAACACTTCCTGCAAACACTCTATAGCATTTCGTCCAAAATCCTTGCTTTCACCTGTGTATAAGGTATAGGCTTCATCCACAAACAACACATTACCATGAGCAGCACGCAATATGTTCTTCATATTATCCTCCGTCTGCCCAATATATTGGCCTATAATCTTTTTTCGGTCAACACATATTACATCACCTCGGGAAAGCAACCCCAGCGAATGGTATATCCGTCCCATCAGTTTGGCTACAGTAGTTTTGCCTGTACCAGGATTTCCTGTAAATATGGCATGACATACAGCATCACGGCTTGTCTGCAAGCCTAAGCGCTGGCGCTCATTGTAAAAATGCAATCTGTTGGCCAGAGTTGCAATAGTCTGTTTAATATCATTCAGTCCCACCATCCCATTCAGTTCATCCAGCGTGTCTTTATAATTCACTTTCGTTGCAAACCTGCACTCCTCGATATCATTCGACTCCACCTCCCTGAGAGATTCCCGGTTATGAGTCTTGCGGATATCATCAATCACATTCCTGCAATAACGGGGCTTCAGTTCCTTTTCTACATACTGTCTGATATTACCTGTTATCCAATGACTAATATCACCTCTTTGGTATGCCTCAACAATCATATGGCACATTTTATCCGTTGCAGCAGCTGACAATCTGAGATTCTGACGCTTCAATATGGAGAAAAAAATATAGAGCATTTCCATAAGACTATATGGCATTTCCTCAAGCCTGTTATTCAAAGGAAAACGATCCTTCAAAAAAGGATAGCGCTCCAACAGGTTATCCAGTTCCGATTTTGTCCCCCTGAAGACAACATGTACATCAGGCTCAGCCCATCGTGATACAATCTCTGAAACAACCATACCGCATACACTGTCTGGCAGCAATTCAAAATTACTAAAACAATAGAGACTTCTTTTTAAGTCTGGAAGCTCCATATCAAGCGGATTATCACTGGAATACTCGGATTCGAAAAAATCTTTGAGATTACTACAAGTCGATGCCGTGCTGCTGGCATCATAGAATTCCGAACAGTCTCCAAACTTTATCCTGTCAGCTAATTCTAAAACAGCCTTCAGCATTGTGACACAATATCCTGCCTTGGCCGAACGCGTTGCAAGAAGCAAATTATTGCAAAAATCAATTTTCGGAACAGCATGGTCTGAGCGCAGAGAATTTAATTCATTCTGCTTCGCCCGCTCAACAGCCCATTTTTTCATCTGCAGCATTCCTGGAGTGTTTGAAAGATTCTTCCAAGGATTTATGTGTTGGCAAAGCCTGCCCGAGAGCATATCCTCATCACTCATCGGAGGGCACTCAACAGGATCATCTACAACGAACTGCCTGTTTTCATCCAAGGTAATATCAAACCTCAGTATTTTCCCCTTCCGACTTCTCATGATGAGAAAATATCTTCCGGGAATCCACAACCTCTCTTGTTCAAATTGGGCACAAATTGTTTTGCCGGCAGTTTTTACGCCATTATCCCCTGACGAGAGATTATTCAACAGCATCAGTTCGTCGTTATACAGAAAACAGGAATAGGTATCCCTGACACTCATACTTTTATCCAAATGTATTTCAAGAGAGAGAGAACATATCGAATAAGTATAATTTCCGCCATCTGAAAGAGGCAACATTTTTATAACTAATTTTGTCATATTAGAAACTAAGTAATTTTAACGCATTAAACATGATTATAACTACGTGATTATTCACGTAATAAATTATTTTACTAAAGGGTTAGACAATCTAAAGAAGACAGGTAGGAAATCAAGCCTGAAGGGCAATCAAGACCACTGCCCCATCTTCTCCGTTACTTACATTCCGATTCAAACGAAACCCTCAAACTCAAAATAAAGCCACGTCCTTTGCTTATAGAAATACCGACTTCTGCTTATATATTATCTTCAGTGAAATATACTCTCCCCCTTCTTTCATTACGTCCTTGCAGGGGGTATATTACAGCCATAACCGGATAACATTTCAAAAGACAGTATTTCCTGTTGTTTGGGTAAACCGTCAATATTCTTATTAATTTATTTCTTATATACTTGCCATACCACAACGAGTCGCCAATACCCCAAAGGATATGACACAACAACACTGCAAACCTGACATGCAGGCCTGCATAGCGCGGAAACTTTCTTTCTAAAGAAAAAACAATAGGATTAAACACACCTCTGTTGCTGTAAAATGATAACAATATGTCAATGAACGCTTAACCCAATAAGGGTTACATGAATGATGTCAAATGCTACTACACGTATGTAGCCGCTCGAAATCGTCCAATTGCATCCTGTGACTTTAAGCGTTTTGTTATCATTTATTTTCCAGTATTTGGCACAAAGGTATTAATAAATTATTCTGCAACAAAATATTTTTTACATTTTGCTTCATTTCCTCCAAATATACAAGACTTGGGGTATTTAAGAGAGGGAGCACATTCCAAAATCCCTTTTAATTACCTTTTGTCAATAACCTTGACGTTGGGATATTTATGGGATGGGAAAGTAAACATTTCGTCCTTGTAATCAGCTTTCTCAAAATCCCAGATATCTATCGTTGCCCAGATAAAAGCCACTTTCATCCTGACATGTACCGGCACATATGTTTTCTTATTGACATACAGATACCCTTGTTTTATATCAGCCTTGCGCTTAATGGCTTTCATATGTATGCAGTAATTGTCACCGTCATCAGTCATTGACAGTTTATAGCTGTTCTTTACAAGTTCAAGTTCTTCGTCCAGGCTCTTATGCCCTTCCCTGCTTTCCTTAGGATTCATGATTTTAACGCTGCGCGCCTTTTTGTCCAAGATCCATACAGTCTTGCCGTTATTCCATACAATATCCTTTTTACCAAACGCCAGACTTTTATCATCCTTGAACATAAAAGTGCCGCTACGGTCAAACAGTCTTGAAATCTTGAAACGATAACCTATTTTGGCTCCTCCCTTATGGGTAAACTGAGCCAACGTATTTTCAAGGACCTGCTTGGCTTCCTGTTCTGTGTATGCATGCATATATATATTCAAGGTCAGAACAGGGATAAATAATATAATGATACGACTTAGTCTTGTTGCCATTTTTATTTTCAACGGCAAAAGTACAAAATATTCCCTTTGCAACAATGAAAACATACTGATGAAATCTGGCCAAACCGCAATTTTAACAGGCAATATACAGGCTGATCTGGGAATGCAAGAATTTACAAGGACTTCACGAAAAACGCGCGTGCAAACATCATCCACCATTTCCCTCTATCAATTAACAGGGGGATGACAAGACTATGAAAATGTTGTTTTTTCACATCCTTTTTAATTGAAGCAGACATTTTTTTGCGTACCTTTGCAGACGAAATTTTCAAATACTGAAGCAGCCTGGCAGAGCCTGTAGGGAGGGATGATTCCCTGCCTCGAAAACTCCGATTGAATAATGACACAGACAAATGTTTCAAGACGAGTAACGGCTACCATTCTTTCCATGTCGCAGCTCACTGTGATGGCAGGAGCAGCCATCGCTCCCGCACTGGGCATCATCAAGGCTCATTTCAGCGAGGTTCCCGCAATGCTTATACAATTTATCGTCAGCATTCCTGCCCTGTTGATAATTATCACCAATATTTTTTTCTTTCCACTAAGCCGAGTGCTACGCACCCGTACCATTGCCACTACAGGGTTATTGCTTTATGTTGTAGCCGGAGCCGGATGTTTTTTCATAGACAACATCTACCTGCTTCTGGCTATGCGGGCACTGCTGGGTGTCAGTGTCGGACTTATCATGCCGCTTTCAACGGGGTTGCTGGCCTACTATTTCCCACCTGAGCAACAGGCCCGACTCATGGGGCTTTCGGCAGCGATGAACCAGATGGGCGGCGTAGTTGCCACACTGCTGGCCGGTTTATTGGCGACCATCAAGTGGAACTATGCTTTTGGAGTCTACCTGCTGGGGCTGACTGCTCTTGTAATGGTGTGGTTATGGCTGCCCAACGAACAACTGGGCAATACCAACAAGGGCGCTTTCCCTTTCCAGCCTCGCCAATTGCTGAAATTCCATCCGTCTGTCATCGGTATGCTTCTACTGATGACAATATTCTTTATCTTCCCCACCAATTTTGCTATTGTTGCCAGTCACCAGCATGGATTTCACACAGAGGTCATCACGCTCATCATGGTGGGGCTGGACGTCGCAGCCTTTTTCATTGGATTAGGATTCGGCCACCTGATGAACCATTTCCGCCAAAGTGTCAAGTACTTTGCTCCATTGCTATTCCTGCTGGGCTATGCTTCCTATCTCGTGCCGACAGTGACAATGGCTGTTATCGGCTCGGCGTTCATCGGAATTGCCAACGGTGTAGGCGTTCCCTACCTGAACACCATCGCGAGCATCAAGGGTGGCAAGGATTCTGCGACAACGGTCATGCCGCTACTTTCGGCTGCCCTCTATCTGGGCCAATTCGTCTCTCCGCTGATTGTACTACCTTTGGCAAAAGTTCTCTTTGGTACTGCTGACAACGTAGCACCCTACAAGGTCGGCATTGCACTTTGCCTGATATTTCTTCTTCAGGTCTATGCCACACGCAACTTCCAAAGCCTTCCTCCTGCTGTAAAGAAAGAACGGTAGTATCAGGAGTAAACCGTAATACACCTAAGCTACACTACCCTTGCACATATCGTCAAAAGTATAATTCACGGGGAGCTCAAGAGATGCGGATTCTTCTGAAGGAACTATTATGGTTTTTGATGTACAAAAAAGCCAAACTTAAATAGTTTGGCAGAATAACAAACATAATTCTGTAGCGCCTAGGGGATTCGAACCCCTGATCTTCTGCGTGAGAGGCAGACGTCCAAGACCACTAGACGAAGGCGCCATTGTCTTGCGGAAGCTACTGGATTCGAACCAGTGGACCGGTAACCCGGTCGGCAGTTTAGCAAACTGCTGGTTTAAGCCACTCACCCAAACT
>CACYCZ010000121.1 GCA_902773055.1 uncultured Bacteroidales bacterium | reverse complement strand
ACGGGGAACTCGGAGTTCTCGTCGAAGTGCTCCGTGATGTACGCCAGTTCGGCAGGCGTGTTGATGACCACGACATTGCTCTTCCCGTCATACGAGGCGTAGAACTCCGGCTTCGTCTTCGTAGGATAATCGTAGGTGTCGGCCCACGCGCCCTGCGCCGCGGCGCAGAGCAGGGCGAGAATCAATAAAAACTTTCTTTTTCTCATATTGTTTTGAATATTGTTATACTATTGTTTTTGTTTCGCTGTTGCAGTCCCGTCTCCGCTGCCGTGGTCCGACGGGGACAAAAAAACAAGACGACTCCTCTTGACCTTTGCCTTTAGTAGTCTTCGGCTGTAAAGGTATAAAATTTTGAACTCAAAATCCTAACATTACATGATAAAAACTACGCATTTGTTGGATAAACCAGAATTTTTGCAAAAAATGGGGCGTTTGTGCGTTATTAGCAGGCACCATCGAGGGCGCAACGTGGTAGGGCAAGCGCACCAAAAGTGGAACCTTCCGTTTCCTTCCATGTATCTTTATTTATTATTTAAGCGTGATTTCCTGTATGTTGCCCTGTAATACAAAAGTGTAATACATTTGTAATACTTTTTAAGTTTTTTTACTCTGTAGAAGGAAAATGACTTCTGAGGCCTGTCATATTAAATGATTGATTTCAAGCAGTTAAAAAAAGAGTAATCCTGAGGACTACTCTTGATGGCGCAAAATGAGTGATTCGGTTGGGATTCGAACGCAAGACCCACAGCTTAGAAGGCTGTTGCTCTATCCAGCTGAGCTACCGAACCTGCATCATCTGTTAAGCGGATGCAAAATTACATTTTTTATTTGACTTAACAAAATTGTAGGGAGTTTTCATTGTTTTTTCTCCATATTCCGACTTTGGAAACATCCCGGTAAAGCTGCGAAATAATTGGTATTGAGGACACAAAAGGCTTGCACCGCGTCACACATCCGTAGATGTATCATAGGTGTCCCACGATGGAAACACCATCCCAAGGCGTCAGAAAAACGATTTCACCCCTGTACATTTTATGTTTACCATCGCGGAACGTACGTTCACCATTGAGAAACATACGTTCACCGACGCTGAATGTATGTTCACCATCGGTAAACATAAAATGTACAGGGCCAAAAACAGTTTTATGATGCCATATCCTGCTGTTTCTCAGCCGTGGAAATACAAAACGACTGCCAACCACCCTGCAAAAGAAAAACCACTGGTTTCCCCCCTCCCGGCTTTTCCAGGTAAGACGGTTCAATTTTAGCCGTACAAATATATTATTTTGACTTTAGGCTCTGATATTTTACAATAATTTTGTAATTTCGCATCAGATTTATACAAGTGTCGATTTTCAGTGCGCAAAGCATTACAACATGCGCATTTTTGAAGAACAACTGGAAAATAAAAACATTGTAAAATATTTAACACAAATGAAAAAGTACAATTTTAATGCAGGACCATCCATTCTCCCTCGCGAAGTCATTGAAAAAACAACTCAGGCATGCCTTGATTTCAATGGCTCTGGATTATCCCTTATGGAAATCAGCCACCGTGCAAAAGACTTTCAGCCTGTAGTTGACGAAGCCATTGAATTGTTCAAGGAACTACTCGGCATACCCCAAGGATATTCAGTCCTATTCTTAGGTGGCGGTGCCAGCCTGGAATTCTGCATGGTACCATATAATTTCCTGGAAAAGAAGGCTGCATACCTGAATACCGGCGTATGGGCCACCAAAGCTGAAAAAGAAGCCAAGCTCTTCGGAGAAGTTGTTGAAGTAGCATCCTCCAAAGACAAGAACTTTACATATATTCCACGGCAATTTGAGATTCCTGCAGACGCCGACTACCTGCACATTACGACAAACAACACCATTTACGGTACAGAACTGCTGGAGGATCTGGATTCCCCCATTCCCGTCATCGCCGACATGAGCAGCGATATTTTCTCACGTCCGATTGATGTCAGCAAGTATGGTATGATATATGGTGGTGCACAAAAGAATCTGTCCATGGCAGGCGTAACATTTGTCATCGTAAAAGAAGACCTGCTCGGCAAAGTCAGCCGTCAGATTCCGACAATGCTTGACTACCGGACACATGTCAAGAAAGGTTCCATGTTCAACACGCCTCCTGTAGTACCCATCTACTGCGCACTGCAGACATTGAAATGGATCAAAGCTCAGGGCGGTGTCAAGGAAATGGAAAAACGTGCACAACAACGCGCAGAAATCCTCTACTCTGAAATCGACAGGAACAAACTCTTCCAAGGAACAGCAGAACCGGGAAGCCGTTCGCGCATGAATATCACCTTTGTCCTGAAAGATGAATATCAGGAACTGCAAGACGAATTCCTCTCCTTTGCTACAGGCAAAGGCATGGTCGGCATAAAGGGTCACCGCGACGTAGGTGGCTTCCGTGCAAGCTGCTACAATGCCATGAGCATTGAGGGTGTACAGGCTCTCGTTGCAACAATGAAAGAATTTGAAGCAAGCAAATAAAGAAAACATCTTTCAAAAACACAAGACATCATGAAAGTATTAGTAGCTACATCCAAGCCATTTGCCCCCATAGCCATTGAAGGAATCAGGAAAATCACCGATGCCGCCGGCTATGAGTTGGCATTACTTGAAAAATATACAGAAAAATCTGAATTGCTGTCAGCCGTTGCCGATGCCGATGCGCTGATAGTACGCAGTGACAAGGTTGATGCAGAAGTATTTGACGCTGCATCCAAACTGAAAATAGTAGTCCGTGCCGGTGCCGGATACGACAACCTGGACCTTGCCGCTGCCACAGCCCACAAAGTAGTAGCAATGAACACCCCTGGCCAAAACGCCAATGCCGTAGCTGAACTGGTCATGGGATTGCTGGTATATGCAGTACGCAATTTCTATAACGGTAAAAGCGGCAGTGAACTCATGGGGAAGAAACTGGGACTGCTGGCCTTCGGCAATGTTGGGCGCAACGTAGCACGCATCGCCCGGGGATTCGGCATGGAAATATATGCCTATGATGCCTTCTGCCCGGCCGACGCCATCAAAGCATCAGGAGCAATCCCCGTTGCAAGCCGTGAAGCATTATTTGACACATGCGATATTGTCAGCCTTCACATTCCGGCAACACCGGAAACAATCAAGAGCATCAATGCCGATATCGTCGGCAGACTCAAGAAAGGAAGCATACTTATCAATACCGCACGAAAAGAAGTCATTGACGAGCAAAGCCTGTTGCAGCTGTTAGCCCAGCGCGAAGACTTGAAATACATTACTGACATCATGCCTGATGCCAACGAAGAATTCATGAAACTTGAAGGCCGATACTTCAGCACACCCAAGAAAATGGGTGCGCAGACAGCTGAAGCAAACATCAATGCCGGAGTTGCAGCAGCAAACCAAATTGTAGACTTTCTCAAAAACGGCATCACAAAATATCAACTAAACAAATAAGTCCCCTTAAGCAGCATGGCCATCGTCAAACCATTCAAGGGCGTACGTCCTCCCAAGGAAATCGTTGAGGAAGTTGAAAGCCGTCCCTACGATGTCCTCAGTTCAGAAGAAGCACGAATCGAGGCTGGAGACAACGAAAAGTCACTCTACCATATCATCAAGCCTGAAATCAATTTTGAACCAGGCACAAGCGAATATGACCCCAAGGTATACGAAGAAGCCGCACGCCAATTCAAGAAATTTCAAGACAACGGATGGCTTATACAAGACCAAAAGGAACAATATTACATCTATGCCCAAACCTCCAGGCTGCCAGCGAACAATAATCAGGAAAAAACACAATATGGCATTGTTGTAGGCGCATACTCAGGAGACTATCTGAACGGCGTCATCAAAAAGCATGAACTGACTCGTGCAGACAAGGAAGAAGACCGCATGAAGCACATCAGGGTAAACAATGCAAACATTGAACCCGTCTTTTTCGCCTATCCCGACAACAGCACCCTACAACAACTTATTGACAAATATGCAGCCACGGAGCCTGAATATGACTTCATCGCCCCGATTGATCACTTTGGCCATAAATTTTGGTGCGTCAGCGACGATGAAGACATTCGGACTATAACAGAGGAATTTGCAAAGATACCCGCCTTGTATATCGCTGACGGACACCACCGGTCTGCTGCTGCAGCCTTGGTCGGAGCCGAGAGAGCCCAAAAGAATCCTCAACACAGAGGTAATGAAGAATATAATTTTTTCATGGCCGTATGTTTCCCTGCATCCCAATTAACAATTCTTGACTACAATCGCGTCATAAAGGACTTGAACGGGATGACTGACAGCGAATTCCTGACAGCCCTGCAGAAAAGTTTCATCGTGCAGGAAAAAGGGACGACAGAATATCGCCCGCAAAAACTTCACGAATTCTCACTCTACCTCAACGGCAACTGGTATTCACTGCAAGCACGACAAGGAACTTTTGATGACAATGATCCCATCGGAACTCTGGACGTCAGCATTTCCAGCAAATTGATTCTTGATGACATACTTGGTATAACTGACCTGCGCCGTGATAAACGCATTGACTTCGTAGGAGGACTTCGTGGACTCGGTGAACTTAAACGCAGAGTCGACAGTGGCGAGATGAAAGTAGCTCTTGCCCTCTACCCCGTCACCATGAAGCAAATCATGGATATAGCTGATTCTGGAAAAATCATGCCGCCCAAAGCCACATGGTTTGAGCCTAAGTTGCGAAGCGGATTAGTCATCCACAAATTGGATTAAGATACCCACGGCTGCAGGACTCATCCACAGACTGAAGAACCACAGTTTTGGCAAGTAGCACACCCCTCTTGATAGACTAAAGTCTCCTGACCGCAGACAGGACAGATTCCTCCTGCCTTTGCGCCATCTTTTACATATTTCTTGAGGGCACGTTCTACACCCGTCTTCCAAGTATTGATATTCTCGTCTTCTAATTGGAGTGACCCCACTAATTTCACGACACGGTCCAAAGGCATTCGATATCTTAAGACTCCGGAAATCAATTTCGCGTAATTCCAATATTCTTTGTTGAACTTTTCAGAAAGTCCTTCAACAGTTGTCTTATAACCTCGCTTGTTTTCAAACTGAAAGTCGTAGCGCTTTGTTCCATCACGATTTACGTTGCGGATTATACGCCCTTTCATCACAGACTTAGGAAGCATTATTCCTTCGTCATCGTCCTGTATACCTGTAAAAATCTCATAAGGATAGCCATCTAACAAGCCGACAAAAGCAACCCATTTGTCCTTGTTATTCTGAAATCTGACAACATCACAATCAAGGATTTGCGGACGTGTCTCTGTTATCAGGCTATGATTATTATGACCATCTTTCTGCGTTACAGACAGCAACATATCTGTCCTGCTTCCCTCACGATATATCGTACAACCTTTACATCCACTTTTCCAAGCTTCCATAAAGACATCATTCACCATATCCTCTGAGACATTTTCAGGCATATTCACTGTAACGCTGATAGAATGATCTACCCATTTTTGAATAGCGCCTTGCATCCTTACTTTCCTTATCCAGTCTACATCATCCGACACAGACTTCGCATAGGGGGAATGTGTCACAATGTCATTAAGTTCTTCTTCAGTATATTGCCGCTCCACATCATAACCATTCTGTTTCATCCATAAAACAAAATTATGATGATATACAATATACTCTTCATATGCCTCACCATTTTCATCCACAAAGCTCACACGGCTTTCAGGATCAGTTGGATTAACCTTACGGCGACGACGATAGATCACTTTAAATGCAGGCTCAATCCCACTTGACGTTTGCGTCATAATACTTATCGTACCCGTAGGAGCTATAGTCAACAGAGCAATGTTACGGCGTCCATATTGTTTCATCTCCTGATACAAAGCAGCATCGACCTCCCGTATACGCATAATAAACGGATTGTTGACTTCTTTTGCAGAATCATAAAAGTCAAAAGCACCTCTTTCCTTCGCCATAACAACCGATGACCGATATGCTGCCAAGGCCAAAGTCCGATGGACATTTACTGCAAATCCGATAGCTTCATCAGAACCATATTGCAGTCCCATGGCAGCCAGCATATCACCCTCAGCCGTAATGCCCAATCCTGTACGTCTGCCTTGTGCACATTTTTCATAAATCTTGTTCCACAACTGACGCTCCGTACATTTAATAGCATCATCCTGAGGATCACTGTCTATCTTATCCAAAATTTTCTGTATTTTCTCCAACTCCAAATCAACAATATCATCCAACAGGCGTTGGGCAATAACAACATGCTGGCGGAAAAGTTCAAAATTAAAACGGGACTGAGGAGTAAACGGATTGACAACATAAGAAAACAAGTTCAGCGCCAACAGGCGACAACTATCGTAAGGACACATAGGAATTTCCCCGCAAGGATTCGTTGAAACCGTAGCAAAGCCCTTATCGGCATAGCAATCCGGTATACTCTCTCTTATAATAGTATCCCAAAATAGTATCCCTGGTTCCGCAGACTGCCAGGCATTATGAACAATCTTGTTCCACAAACCATGGGCATTTATTTCTTTTACAATCAAGGGAGCATCGCTCTCAGTAGGAAACTGTTGTTGGTACATACCATCGCATTGCACTGCATTCATGAACTTATCATCAACCCGAACTGATATATTCGCACATGCCAAACGTCCATCCGTCAGTTTAGCATCAACGAAATCCTCAGCATCAGGATGTCTTGCACTGACAGATAACATTAATGCTCCACGACGTCCTTTCTGAACAACTTCATTGGCAGAAGCACTAAACCTTTCCATCATCGGTACAATACCTGTACTAACCATCGCAGAATTCTCTATATGCGCTCCTTTGGGGCGTAATTGAGACAAGTCGTGCCCCACTCCGCCTCTGCGCTTCATCAGTTGCACCACTTCCTCGTCTATTTTCATAATTGCGCCATAAGAGTCAGCATCGCCTGAGATTCCCACAACGAAACAATTAGAAAGCGATGCTAACTGAAAATCATTTCCAATGCCCATCATAGGACTTCCTGCAGGGATAATATAGCGGAAATGATCCAGCAGAGAAAAAATTTTGTCTTCACTTATCGGGTTAGGATACTTGTTTTCAATACGAGATAATTCTCGTGCAAGGCGATGATGCATCGCTACTGGAGAATTTTCATATATATTGCCTTCCGCATCCTTAAGTGCATACTTATTTATCCAGATATGGGCTGCCAGTTCATCACCATTAAAATACTCCAAAGACTGGCGCTTAACATCCTCAAGTGTAAAAATCGTCTTACTATTTTCCATTTACAAAAGAGTATTCTGTACTTTTCTATTATTTTAAGCAAAAATACATTTCTTTTTTGAGTTATTTAATAACCATATCACTTTTTTCTATAAGAAAAATCACTTTAATATAATTTATTGGTACTTTTGTGTAGGTAAAAAAATATCATCATGAAAGATATCTACGTAATTGGATTAGAATTTGGCACTGATTCGGCTCGAGCTCTTCTCGTCAATGCCATAACAGGAAAAGAGATTGATACTGAAGTTGCATACTATTCCCGCTGGATGGAGGGTAAATATTCCGTCACAAGCATAGCCCAATTTCGACACCATCCAAAAGATTATCTGGAGGCACTCCAACAATGTATCCGCAAGGTAACTGAACGCCACCCTGAGCTGACAGACGATATTGTCTCTATATCCTTGGACACAACTGCAAGTACTCCATGTCTTGTAGACAAAGAGTGTACCCCCTTGGCATTGAAAGAAGAGTTTAAAGATAATCCCGATGCCATGTTCGTTGTTTGGAAAGACCATACTGGTCAGCCCGAAGCTGATGAAATCAATAAACTTATTGCAGAACAGAAAATAAACTATTCGTTGCACACTGGAAACTTTTATTCAGCAGAAAATTTTTGGTGCAAAGTCCTGCACACTCTGCGACACAGTCCGGAATTGCAGAAAGAAGCATATTCTGCCATAGAAATCTGTGACTACATCCCCGCTCTGCTGACTGGATGCAAAAACCCCTCTGAAGTTAAAATGGGCCATTGCTGTGCAGCATCAAAATTGATGTGGGCTGAAGAATGGGAAGGATATCCTCCCGCCGAATTCTTCAAGCAACTT
>CACYCZ010000120.1 GCA_902773055.1 uncultured Bacteroidales bacterium | reverse complement strand
GCGAGGCCATCTCTGACTATTTCCGATTTGCTGCACCACCTTATCAGTACGCTTCGGAACAACAGCTTCTGGGTGATGTCTCGTCCCGACGCCTTGCATCAGGATAAAGCTAATCTACTGTACTTCAATTAAGCAGCGAGAGCGTAGTTATTTTCGCCAGATAATTTTTTGACCATTAAGATTATAGTGCCAACAATCAATGCACTGCATGCTTACATATCCGTTCTGCCCGCTGTCAAATCCAGTCTAGCCCTCAGATGTGTGGGACAAAATTACAAAATATTATTGACACGCAATATTAAACACGGAAAAATCCTGCAGCATCTCACCTATGCGGCATCCTTAAATTATTATATGGCTACCCTCTGCAGAGCAGCGTCAACGATTCGCTCCGCCTGGCTGACAGAAGCCATATTATTAACGTTTATTAACATACACAGGCGGACTATCCATCCGCTCCGCCGACCCCCGCTTGAAGCTATTGCAGAGGGGGTATATTTTGCAGGCCTACTAAATTTCACTGGCAGGCCTGCGCGTTAAAACTGGCAGGCCTGCCAGTGAACACTACAAAGCCAGAGAAATTTTTATGCTCTGTCTGCCGGCTACAAAAGAACCAAATTATTGTTTAATTTTGTTAAAAACGACGGAGGTAAGAATAAGCAGCTGAGATCAGCCGGCCCGATATTTCCGCGGCGACATGCCTTTCAGACGCGAATAGAACTTGCTGAAAGAGGATGTATCCGCAAAATACAGACGCCCGGCAATCTGGTTAATCGTCAAACTGGTATTACGCAACAGAAACGAAGCCTCCACCAAGAGCATCTGATTGATATAGTCTATTACCGTCTGCCCGGAAATCTGGCGGACGATGCGCGACAGGTATACCACCGAGATATTGAGCGCCGATGCATAGAAGGCGATGTCACCTACTGTGATGCAGCCTTGAAAGCCAACAAGCTCTCCATCGTTTTCGAGGATAAGGATGCAGCCCGTACGACACTCGACCGCGTACGTGATTTCATCAGCCATAACCCTACCGTATACCTCTCCACCCACTGTCCGGAAGGCTACGAAAACCTGGATCTGAAACGCATCATGAAGATATAAGGCACTGCATTACATTGAAAATCGCCAATTGAATTTTGCATTCACAGCAAAACCTCAAATAAATATCCCCGGCCAAAGACAAGCACTTCCAGCCGGGGATATTTGGCTGACGACATCGGGGGAAGACTAATATTTTTCCGACAAACGGGAATGGTATTGGGGGGAAATATCCTAAATTTGCAGTTATAATATTAAAACACCTATAACAGAGTGAAAATAGCATTTGACGGAAAAAGGGCCATGCGCAATTTCACGGGACTGGGCAACTATAGCCGAGGACTGATAGCGCAGCTGTGCCAACAGGCTCCCCAAAACGAATACCTGCTGTTTGCCCCTGAGGGCAACGAGGGCAACGAACGCATACAACAGTTTCTGAAAGAAGCACCACTGCTGAGATGTCTCTATGCAGAAGGAGCAAAAAGATACATCAAACCATTATGGAGAAGCTGGCTGGTCAGCAAGGAAATCAACGACAGAGGAGTAGACATCTACCACGGACTCAGCGGCGAACTGCCGCTGAATATCGGGCGCTACCCGAGGATAAAGAGCGTTGTCACCATCCACGACCTGATTTTTGAGCGTTTCCCACAATTCTATCACAGGATTGACCGCTACATCTATACCTACAAGATGAAAAAAGCCTGTGAAACAGCTGACAGGGTCATCGCCGTCAGCCAATGCACCAAGAGGGACATCATGAGCCTATACGGCATACCGGAAGAGAAGATTGACGTCGTATACCAGGGATGCGACCCTGCATTTACCGCCAGCGCATCAGCCGAAACCATGCAGGAAGTAAAGGCGCGCTATAATTTGGAAGAAGGCTATATCCTCTATGTAGGGACAATAGAGGAGCGCAAGAATGCCCTGCTCGCCGTAAAAGCCATGAAGGAGGTCAAAGACAGGACACTTGTCCTGGCCGGACGCGCTACGCCCTACAGCAGGCAACTTTGGCAGGCTGCCGAGGAAATGGGAATCAGAGAACGAATCAGAATGCTTCACGATGTACCCTTCTCCCTCTTGCCTGCGCTCTACCAGATGGCAGCCGCTTTTGTCTATCCGTCACGATACGAAGGATTCGGCATACCTATTTTAGAGGCTCTCAACAGCAATGTTCCCGTCGTGGCATGCACGGGGTCATGTCTGGAGGAAGCTGGCGGTCCCGACTCCCTTTACGTCCATCCTGATGACGTCAGGGAAATGGCACAAGCTGTCAACAGTATCCTTGAGAATCCCGACCTGCGCCGTATGATGACAGAAAAAGGCCTTAAATGGGCTGAGCGGTTCTCCAAGGAACATCATGCCAACGGCATACTTCAGGTATATGATACCATTTGCAAATAAAGTGTTACCTTTGCATTATAAACCGGAAGGTATGTCAGAGCAGATTACAAATGTCAGATGGGGGTTCATCGGCTGCGGTGAAGTGACAGAGAAAAAGAGTGGCCCAGCCTTCAACATGGTAGAAGGCTCGCAAGTTATGGGAGTAATGAGCCGCCGGGCGGAGAAAGCCAAATCATACGCTGAAAGACACGGCGTACCAAGATGGTATACCGATCCTCAAGAACTGATTGACGACCCTGACGTCAATGCGCTTTATATCGCCACACCGCCGTCAACCCATGCCACCTATGCCATCATGGCCATGAAAAGCGGCAAGGTACCCTATGTTGAAAAACCATTAAGCACAAACTACGAAGACTGCGCCAGAATCAACCGCATATCAGAGAAGACAGGCATTCCTTGCTTTGTTGCATACTATAGGCGATACCTTCCTTATTTCCAGAGAGTAAAACAGATTATTGAAAGTGGTACTATAGGTAATATTATCAATGTCCAAATACGTTTCTCTGCCCCACCACGCGACATGGACTACAATGCCAAGAACCTACCTTGGCGCGTACAGCCCGACATAGCCGGCGGAGGCTACTTCTTTGACATGGCGCCTCATCAATTGGACCTGTTACAATGGTTGTTCGGGCCTATTACCGAAGCAGACGGCTTCCGCGACAACAGAGGTGGACTCTACAAGACAGAAGACACAGTAAGCGCCTGCTTTAAATTTTTCGACGGGCTGCCTGGCAGTGGGTCCTGGTGCTTCGTCGGACACGAATCGGCAAAAGAAGACCGCGTTGTTGTCATCGGGAACAACGGACAAGTATGCTTCTCCGTATACAACTACACCCCTATCTCCCTCTATACAGAAAAAGGACATGAAAGCATCGAGGTCCCCAATCCTCCCCACGTACAGTTACCGCTGATTAAACTGATTGTTGAACACATACAGAAAAAAAGCATCTGCACATGCGACAGTTACAGTGCAACATCCGTCAACTGGGTCATGGACCGCATATTGGGAAAATTCTGATAGGATTGCTGTGGCTTCTCCTGCCTGTATGCTCTCAGGCCCAGACGGTAGAAGCAGACAGCAGCATCACGCAGAAAAAAGAGCATCGCGGCCTTGCACGATGGGCAAAAAAACTGACAGAAATTGACACAAACTATGTCAAGCCTAACATGTACAACATGCAAGCAATGGCCTACAGCGACATGATGTTCAACATCTACAAGCTCTCTGCCGAAGACGAAAACGGAGAAAACAGGCAAAGTCTCTACTTTTCCCCTTACTCAACACTGCACGTCGGCCCTTACATCGCATATAGTATCATTTTCCTGGGTTACACCTTCAACCTCGGCCGAAAAGAAACATCAGCCGGACGTTCCAACATGTACCTCAGCATATATTCACCCATCATCGGCATTGACTATTACAACCAGAAAGGCACCAACAACTACAGGCTCACACGAGCATCTGGCTACAGCAGTGAAGAAAGCAAGCAAATACACAAAATGGCATTCTCAGGAATTGATACCCACTTGCAAAATTTGAATGCATACTATGTATTTAACCACAAAAAATTTTCCTACACAGCCGCATACAGCCAATCAGGCCAACAGAAAAGAAGCGCCGGCAGCTTCATGCTGGGATTCAACTACGCACGCCAAAAAATCAAATTTGACCACACACAACTCCCGGCATTCCTGCTATACGATAACAGCGGAAACGAAATCATCAACGAAGCACTGAAAATATCCAACATCGACTACAGATACTATAGCGTGAACCTCGGATACAGCTACAACTGGGTGTTTGCCAAGAACCTACTTCTCAACATGACGCTGACCCCTTCGTTGGGATACAACGTGAACAAAGGTGAAAGATTAGAGTTCAATACCGACTTGTTTAAATACACCAACATTAACTTTGACTTGACAACCCGCAATGCAATAGTATGGAATACTGGAACATTCTTTGCAGGAGCAAGCACCGTGATTCACACCTACAGCTACCGAAAATCATCTTTCTCCGTACTCAATGCACTGTTCAGGATAAACCTGTATGCCGGCATTGGGTTCTGGAAAAAGGCTGCATACAGAAAAAAGAAATGAATATTGATATAGAAAAGCATCCCTTAAAACCATTTTTGCCCCGACACGCACATATACTGATGCTCGGCAGCTTCCCCCCTCAGCGCAAGCGCTGGTCAATGGAATGGTTCTACCCTAACATACAAAATGATATGTGGCGCATCTTTGGGCATATATTCTTCAACGACAAAGAATACTTCTATGATGCCATCAACAAAAAGTTCAGGCTGAATATTCTGCAGCCATTCCTGAAAGAAAAAGGAATCGCCCTATACGACACAGCGACAGCCGTCAGACGCTTGAAAAACAATGCTTCAGACGCCTTTCTCGAAATTGTTGAGCAAACAGACATTAAAGCCTTAATGGCACAAATACCAGATTGCAAGGCCATCATAGCCACAGGGAAGAAAGCCGCCGACATCCTGACCGAGCAATACCACTGCGATACACTTAAAATAGGCATCCCCTTCATCACAGAAAACGACATCACGCTGTACAGGATGCCAAGCAGCAGTCGCAGTTATCCCATGACCATCGAAAAGAAAGCTGACTACTACCGCACAGCTTTTATTCAAGAGAAACTTTTATAAAAACGAAATACTTACTGCAAATGAGGGAAAAAACACATTCTCGTTTTCATCTTGTATCTTACTTCGGCGACTATTTCCACCTCTGGAAAAATAAAGAGTTACGGGCATCGTTCAGTCAAAGCAACCACCCAATATCTCCCCAATGACAAAGCATATATCGCAGACTTCTTGACCGACTGCATCAAAGAGAGGACCTGCCAGGTTTCGAAAGATAAGACACCTACAGTTACTTCCCCCACAGGCAATACGCAGAAAGAAGACAAAGCTGCTAAATGGGGCAGCCACACCCTCTCTCAAACCTGAATACATAGAGAAAAAGTAACAGAATTAGCACCAACAAATTATTTTTAACTAAGTTTGCAATCAAACAGGACATTAAGATGAATCAAACATTTCCATCCAAACTGCTGGAACGGGCTGTAGACTCCTTTGCCACCCTTCCCGGCATCGGCAGAAAAACTGCGCTGAGACTTGTTCTACACATGCTGAAACAGGATGAAGAAAATGTCAACTATTTTGCATCATCATTGACCGACTTGAGGAAAAATGTCAAGCACTGCCGCATGTGCCACAACATTTGTGACAATGACATTTGCGACATCTGTGCCAATGACATGAGAGATCACAGTATCATATGCGTCGTCCAAAACATTCAAGACGTCATGGCTATTGAGAACACGCAGCAATATCACGGAATCTACCATGTTTTGGGTG
>CACYCZ010000119.1 GCA_902773055.1 uncultured Bacteroidales bacterium | reverse complement strand
GGATGCGGTTATAGTAGAGCATTATCCCGTCCTGGTTGGGCGCACAGAAGTCCCACGCCTGAACGCTCACAATGCAGAGCAGGAACAGAATGGATAGAAATACTCTCATAGCTTTGATATGTTTATTTTCTGCTATTCATAGATGACAAGCCTGATAGTGGTGAACCCCGAACTCATTGTTAAATCAAAAATGTCGCCGCATTGAAAGTATGCATCTGGGATATAATAATAGTCCGGGTCCTCTTCTTCATTCGGCTCAGTGCCGCCGGTATACTGCATGATACCCGTACCATCATATTCAAGGCTTGTGCCGAGAAACGGAAAGAATATTCCATGGTCGTACACATAACAGTGGTCATTATTTTGGTCATAGACAAAAATCAGAAATCCGTATAAAGGAGAACCTGATTCGTAATCATATATAGTTTCATAGCCATTATTATCTATTTCAGGTACTGTCAGCTCCAGTTGGGGCAGGGTTGAGTGATTTATCTGGGCTATCCACGTTCCCCTTTCACCATCATAGCTTCCTTGCAGTTCTTGACTATAATAAACAGTGTGGTTCGTCTGAAAACTGTCCAGATAATACTCAATGTCTTCCAGATTCATCATTGTCTGTGCGCTTGTCTTGGCTGCACCCATTACCATAAATATGGTAATAATCATAAAAGCGATTTGTTTGATTTGTTTCATTGTAATGTAATTTGAAAATTTATTTTAATATTTAATTTCTCGTGTCGCAAAGATATAAAATTATTTTCTTAATCATCAATCTTTTTATTTTTTTGAGGCAAACAGCAGGAGGCAGACGTGTTCCCCCCATGCGGATAAAAGATTGGAATGATGCCGATAGAAAAGGTCTTTATCCTCGGGGGAATTTATGTTCAGCGTCGGTGAACGTATGTTTTGCACTGGTGAACGTATGTTTCGCATCGGTGAACGTACGTTCAGCAACGGAGAATATAAAATTTCTGGGGGAAAATACGTGTTCCCTACGCCATACTGTTGCATTCTGCCCCCTGTTCATAGAAATGGTTACGGCCTGCGGGGCTGCAAAAGGATGATGTTTCCTCTCGGTGTGTCAGAACTTTTTGGAGAACATTTGGGGGATGATAGGTATTTACATTTTTTAGTTATTTTTAGTTCATGACGGAGGTAACGGATAGGAAAGAAGTGTTACTTTTGCAATCTAATCATGGTTGTTGAAATGAAAAAGATTTGTTTTTTGATATTGTTGCTTGTGGCGCCGATGGTGTATGCCCAGACAACACGTGAAGATTTGCAGAAGGATAAAATCAGGATGCTGGCCAACTATGCTCCCTATGGTAAGCCCAGCATGAAACAGACGCCTGCTCCTAAAGGGTATAAGCCGTTTTACATCAGTCATTATGCCCGCCACGGTTCACGTCACCTGATATCCAATTCAGCCTATCACTATCTGATTCCCTTAATGGAAAAAGCTGAGAAGGAAGGTCAGCTCACAGATTTGGGAAAGACTATGCTGGAACGTGTGCGCAAAGGTTATGCCCATGCCAAGGGTAAGGGCGGTGAACTGTCGCTTCTTGGCGGCATGCAGCATGAACAGACGGCCAGACGCATGTATAAAAAGTATCCGCAGGTTTTCAGGAAAGACAATATCGTGACGGCATATGCCTCCTATGTGGACAGGTCGCGCCAGAGCATGGAGCATTTCTGTGCAGAGTTGAGGCGCATGAACCCCAAGCTGCAGATTTCCGAATACAGCGGTAAGGAGTATTCTTATTTCGTCAGGCCCGGCCATGACTCCATTGGCTACGAATCGGGAAGCAAGGCCGTGAAGCGCCGTGCCGAGAGAATGGAAGACTCCCTGAAGCACACGGTGAACATATCGGACAGGATATTCAAGAATCCGAAATTTGTTACTGATAACAAGAAGAAACATTATCTCGTGGCCCACAGTTTCCACGAGATATATAAGAGCATGTACAGTCTGCCTGAAGTAGGACTGGACTTTAACGTGTTTACGGATGACGAACTGTTTACCTATTTCAAGATGTTCAACATTAACTGGATGGAGAGGACCTATGTCATCCCCGGTGAGCCGCCGTTCTACAAGCGTGCCTATGCAACGCTGAAAAATATGATTTCACTGGCTGACGAGGCTATCCGCCAGGGCAGAGACGGGGCTACGCTGCGCTTCGGCCATGATACCTTTGTCATGCCTCTGGCCTATGTGCTGGGTATGGACGGGTGTGCGGAATTTTCTCCGCGTGAAGAGGACTGGGAAGAGTCGTACAAATATTTTGTAGCCGCCGATATAGTGCCGATGGCAGCGAATGTACAGATGATTTTCTACAAAAACAAAAAAGGAGGTGATATCCTGGTGAAATTCCTGCTGCAGGAGAAAGAGAAACATGTTCCGGTGAAGACAGACATGTGGCCCTACTATCGTTGGTCAGACGTTAAGGATTATTACATGAACCTTATGGAGAAGGTCAGTCCTATTGAATACGTCAATCCCGACAAGCCTGCCACACCCGACGATAAGGAAATAAATACATAGGACAGGCAGGAGGATAACGGTTGTATTCTTCCTAATATCCTATAACTGCGGCGCTGCAACAAGAGGCGGCCTTGAGGGCTCCTTGTTGCAGCGCCGCAGTTATAGGGAGCTGGGAGATGTTCTATGTCATTTTTTGATGTTTCTCGGATGGTGCATCAGAATTTCTTCGCGCAGGCGGTGCTTGTCAATGTGGGTGTAGATTTCAGTTGTTTCAATGCTCTCGTGTCCCAGCATGGCCTGTATGGCTCGCAGACTGGCACCGCCGGCCAGCAGATGGGTGGCAAAGGAGTGGCGCAGAGTATGAGGGCTGACGTCCTTTTGCAGGCCGGCCTTGTCGGCCAGTTCCTTGATGAGATGGAAAACCATGATGCGTCCGATGTTTTTGGGATGGCGCCTGACGGTGATGAACACATAGTCGGTATAATCAGGGAGTATCGCCCAGGTGTTGCGGTCAATGAAATAGTGATTCAGGCATTCAACGGCGCGTGGGGAGATGGGGACAAGACGTTCCTTGCTGCCTTTTCCAAATACCTTGATGAACCCTTCCTCAAGATACAGGTCGGAGAGTTTAAGATTGCACAGCTCGCTGACCCGGAGGCCGCAGCCGTAGAGCACCTCAATGATTGCCAGATTTCTGTGGCCTTCCTTCTTGCTGAGATCGATGCACGACTCCATCCGGTCAATCTCCTCCACCGTAAGCACGTCGGGAAGATGGACACCAATCTTAGGGCTGTCGATATAGGATGCCGGATTGGTGTCAATCATCTTTTCAAGCAGCATGAACTTGAAGAAAGAGCGCATGCCACTGAGAATGCGTGCCTGAGACCTGGAGTCCACAAGCCCGTGGAGCGACTCAGAATAGGCATGGAGCTGGGGCGGAATCAGGTCCTGGGGCATGGTGTCGTTGTTCAGGCAGAAAGTGAAAAGACGGTTCAGGTCCCTGCGATAAGCATCAATAGTATTTGAGGAATAGGATTTTTCCAGTTTCAGGTAGGAAAAGTAGTTTTGTTTCAGGCTTTCCAGTTCGCTTAATGATAGCGAATTTAACTTTTTGTCAGGCGATTCAGAAAGAATCTTTTCCTTTTTTTCGTTCACGGAAGAAATAAATTATATAACTTTGCTCTGTTGCAAAAATACTAAAAATAATCAAATTATGCTGAAAGTACAGATCATCAATGGCCCCAATCTCAACCTTCTGGGTATGCGTGAACCCGAAATATACGGCAACAGTTCCTTTGAGTCCTTTCTTGAGGAATTGCGCAAGTCTTATCCCAATGTAGAGATAGGTTATTTCCAAAGTAACGTAGAAGGTTTCTTGATTGACAAATTGCAGGAGGTAGGTTTTTCCTGTGACGGCATTATCCTGAATGGAGGAGCATATACCCATACCTCTGTAGCTCTGCAGGATGCTGTCAGGTCGCTGAAAGCCCCTGTAGTGGAAGTACATATCTCCAATGTGTTTCAGCGAGAGGAATTTCGTCATCACTCCTACCTGTCGCCAGTGTGCAAAGGCGTGATATGCGGTTTCGGCATGGATTCATACCGTCTGGCACTTGAGGCCCTGATTGCCGGCAGAAAATAAAAAACATATTTTCGTGAAGGCTTCCGACCAACTGGACGAATACATATGTCAGCATATAGAGAAAGAACATCCCTATCTTCATAAAATATATAGGGACAGTAATCTATATCTTGTCCACGGACACATGATATCGGGTCATCAGCAGGGAATATTCCTCCGTCTGCTGGTGGAACTGCTTAATCCAAGGCGCATATTGGAGATTGGAACATATACGGGGTATTCCTGTCTGGCTATGGCATCAGGACTGAAGGAAGAGAGCAGGATAGTTACCTACGAGGTAAACGATGAAATGGAAGATTTTACGAGACCGCGCATAGAAGGCTCTCCGTGGGCTGACAAGGTGGATTTCCGTATAGGCGACGTGTTGGTTTGCATGGCTCACTCTCCGAAGGACAGTGAGGAAATGTTTGACATGGTATTCATTGATGGAAACAAGCGGCAGTATGCAGCCTATTATGAACTGGCATTGAAATGGCTTCTTCCCGGCGGCCTGATTATAGCCGACAATACGCTGTGGGACGGACATGTAACAGACCCCCGTTATGAACAGGATTCTCAGACAAAAGGAATCAAACAGTTCAACGATCTGGTTGCTCAAGACGACAGGGTGGAGAAAGTCATACTTCCCTTGCGTGATGGTCTGACACTCATCAGAAAAATATAATCAACTCATTTTGTCCCCGTATTTCATCTTGGCATCGGTAAGAATCCTGCGATGTAAGGCAGGATCGTCTTTAGGGCATATTATCAAGACATTGCCGTTTTCAGCAATAAGATAGTTGTCCAGCCCCTTGACGAACACAACCTTGTCTTGAGGGATACGGATAATGTTTTGGTGGCTGTCATACATCTCTGTCATGGAGTTAAGGGCGACATTGCCATTTTCATCCTTTTGGGAAATATCGTACAGGTTATTCCAGTTGCCGACATCAGCCCACCCAAACGTGCAGACCTTGACATAAACATCGGGACATTGCTCCAGGATAAACATGTCTACAGCCTGATAAAGCGTTCGGGGATACTGCTCTTCAATGAAAAGGAGGACATCCTTGTGATCCAGGCCAAAGTCGATGCGCTCCAAAAGCAACTTAACATTGGGATGACTGCTCCCATAGACTTTCATGAAGCTTCTGATGTTGAATATAAAGAGTCCCGTGCTCCAGAAAAATTCCCCACTCTCGTAGAACAGACGGGCAAAATCTATGTTGGGTTTTTCAGTAAAGCTCTTGACTTTAGCAAAATTGTTGACAATGTCATTTCCTGCCTGTATATATCCGTAGGAGGTTTCCGGCTGGGTAGGCTTGACGCCAATGGCAACGAAACGCTCGTATTTCTCTACGAAATGGAGACTTTCAATAATTTGATTTCTGAAATCTTCCTCGTTGAGGATGAGCTGATCCGAAGGAGTGACAATGATGTTTGCCTTAGGGTTCAGTTCATAGATAAATACGCCTGCCAGCGCCACGGCTGGAGCAGTGCCCAGTGAAACCGGTTCAGCAATGATATGATTTAAAGTGACAGATGGCAGCTGTTCGTGGATGATACCGATATATTCCTGTTGGGTGACAATGAATATATTTTCTTTAGGTAGTACACGGGAAATTCTGTCGAAGGTAAGTTGTAGCATGGATTTGCCCAGATTGAGCAAATCCAGAAACTGCTTGGGTTTTCTGTTGCGACTGTAGGGCCACAGACGGTTTCCGACTCCTCCGCACAGGATGATACAAAAGTCATTATGGTTTGATGGTTTTTCCATTAATTGAAGAATATAATTCGCACCTGCTAAGATAGCAATCTATTTTAACTTAATCAATAAAAAGAGATTAATTTTTGCAAAATAATGTATTGCAAGAGCGCTGCTCTGTCCGGATGCAAATATAGCTGTCTGCCCTTTTGGAACAGTAGAGAAGATAGTATTGCGTAAGGCAGGAAGCGTTATGTATTTAAAAATCCACATTTATGGGTATTGTGCAAGTGCTGAAATAGTCTTAATTTTGCATCTCAAAAAGCGGGAAAAATCTGTTTTTATGACATTGCAGGAACTCGAGATAGGCAAAAGTGCCATAATATTGGCGGTTGACGGAGAACAATCTCTCCGTCAGCATTTCCTGGATATGGGATTGATTCCAGGAGTGAAAGTAACGATGGTCAAGTATGCACCTATGGGTGATCCTCTCCAGATATTGTTGTATAGTTATGAACTGACCCTGCGTCGGGCCGATGCCGAAAGAATAGAAATAAGCCTCTATGAGGAAAAGGAAGCGGAGGCAACAGATTTGGATAAAAATTCCTATGAGATGTTTGAGCATCCCGGACTGGGAGAATCAACGCCGGTTTATCACGACAGCCATCAGAAAGGATTACCTAAAAATCAAAAGATAGCAATAGCCTTGGTCGGCAATCAGAACAGCGGCAAGACGACTCTGTTTAATCAGCTCACAGGCTTGAACCAGCATGTGGGTAATTACCCAGGTGTGACCGTGGACGCAAAAAGTTGTTATGTAAAAGGTCATCCTAACATAGAGGTTGTTGATTTGCCTGGAATCTACTCATTGTCTCCTTACAGCAGGGAGGAAATGGTTACGCGCGAATATATCCTTGATATGAAGCCCACGGCGATTATCAATATTGTAGATGCTACGAATATAGAGCGTAATCTTTACCTGACGATGCAACTGATGGAATTGAATATTCCCATTGTGGTTGCTTTGAACATGATGGATGAATTGCGCAGTAACGGTGGGACAGTGTACATTAATATCATGGAAAACATGCTTGGGATACCAGTAGTGCCCATATCTGCTTTAAAGAATGAAGGTACCGATGAACTGATAGAACACGCCGAGCATATTGCCCGTTATCATGAGTGTCCTGCACGACAGGATTTCTGCAAACCGACAGACCATAATGGCGTGCTTCACAGGAGCATTCATGGTGTGATGCATCTGATAGAGGATCATGCTTTGCGTGCGGACATTCCTATCAGATTTGCTGCGAGCAAATTGATAGAAGATGATATCCATATTAAAAAAGCCTTGCAGTTGAATCATCGTGAGGAGGAAACAGTATCGCTGATTGTCAAGGAACTGGAAGAAGAGCGAGGACTGGATCCCTCTGCTGCAATAGCTGATATGCGCTTCTCTTTTATTATGGATGTTTGCCGCAAAGCTGTCCAGAAACCTTTACATAGTAAAGAACATGTACGGAGCATCATGATGGACAAGATTCTCACAGGGAAATGGACGGCTATTCCTGCTTTTCTTTCCATTATGATTTTTATCTTTTGGATAACCTTTGATGTCGTTGGTGGTAACCTTCAGCTATGGCTGTCAAAGGGAATAAGGATGTTGGTAGGATGGACAGACCAGTTGCTTACAGAATGGAATACGGATAAGGCTGTACATTCTCTGATAGTAGACGGTATTTTTTCTGGATTGGGGGCGGTACTTAGTTTTGTGCCGATAATAGTGATACTCTTTTTGTTTTTGTCTTTATTGGAAGATAGTGGGTATATGGCGCGTATTGCCTTTGTCATGGACAAACCGCTGCGTCGTCTGGGACTTTCCGGTCGTTCGATAGTTCCTATGCTGATGGGCTTTGGATGTAGTGTTCCGAGTATTATGGCATGCCGTACCCTGCCTTCTGAACGTGACCGCCGGCTTACGGTCATGCTGATACCTTTTATGAGCTGCACGGCAAAGCTGCCTGTTTATGCCTTTTTTACGGCCATGTTTTTCCCTCAGCATGGGGCAAAAATAATGGTATGCTTGTATATGCTGGGTATGTTTGTCGGAGTGATGTTTGCTCTGTTGGTGAAACGCTTTATTTTCAAGGGACAACCTGTTCCCTTTGTCATGGAATTGCCCAACTACCGTATTCCGGGATTCAAAAGTGTCATACGTCTAATGTGGGATAAGGTAAAGGAATTCGTACAAAGGGCATTTACTGTTATTTTTCTTGCCAGTATTGTGGTGTGGTTTCTGCAGACATTTGATTTCCGTTGTCAAATTGTAGAAGATTCAAAAGACAGTATGCTGGCATTATTGGCGGGTTGGATATCGCCTGTTTTTTCGCCTTTGGGATTCGACGACTGGCGTATCGTGACATCGCTTGTATCTGGTTTTTTGGCAAAGGAAACGATTGTGTCTACTTTAACGGTGCTTTTTGGTACAACTGTTTCATTTGTTTCTTTCATGTCATCGGCTGTTGTGATGTCGTTACTGGTCTTTTGCCTGCTGTATACCCCTTGTGTGGCAACTATTGCGACTGTCCGTCATGAAATGGGAGGACGTTATGCCGTAGTGCTGGTATTGTGGCAATGCTTGATAGCATGGATATGTGCGTTTGTGGTATATCATGTTTATCTGTTTATTTTTTAGCATAATGAATGTCCAGAGCATAGTCATACTGGCAGTAATCTTTATGGCGGCATCGTGGGCATTATGGCGATTGCTTAGGGATAATGGTGCTTCATCGTGTAGAGATTGTTCGGGATGTGCATACCGTAAGCAATGTGTTGACAGCAAGGAAAAATCTGGAAGTAACAGGAAAAGGGGCAGGATAGGCTGAATTTATCGATAGATTTTGCCGTGATTGCTCCGTCAGAAAAAAATTACAGGTGGAACATACGAAATAATGCTCCACCTGTAGAATAAAAAGGCTTTTTATCAGCAGTTGTTACGCTTGTCTACATAAGGCAATCTGTACGGACGGCGATATTCGTACCAGTACAGGCGGTGAGCGGCTGCTTCCTTATCTCCTTCAAAACTTAGC
Source organism: uncultured Bacteroidales bacterium (assembly GCA_902773055.1). Taxonomy (GTDB): domain Bacteria; phylum Bacteroidota; class Bacteroidia; order Bacteroidales; family Bacteroidaceae; genus UBA6382. The sequence goes on along the minus strand of CACYCZ010000119.1, from coordinate 23,497 downwards.
AATGCAGGGTTCCATTTGACAGGGCGTCCCAGTTCGCGGGCAATGTTGAACAGGCAGCATAGTGTGTTGGTGCTTGTGCCATACTCAACAGGTGCGATAGGATCTACATGGGCGCGTACGGCGTCAATGAAGTTTTGCATATGGGGAGAACTTACTTCATACTGTCCCTCGCCAATCTTTTCTTCTTGTTTTTTCAGCAGTGATTTGTCGGAGCATTCGATGTAACCGCGGGCTACTTTCAGCCATCCTTTGGTTCCGATGAACTGGATGCCTTTTGCATCGGGTTGATCTTCGCGATATGGCTGGTCGGTCATGACGATGCCGTTGGCATACTTCATGGTTGCGTATTTGATACCGTTGTATCCCTTGGGAATAAATTCTACTGGTCCCAGTCCGTCCATGCCGATAGCAGCTTGTGCTATGTCATACATGTGTGCTCCCCAGTCAGCGGGATATCCGTTACCGGTTTCCTGATACCATCGCCAGGCGCCCCATAGGGTCTCGTTCTTGTCGGGGTCGAGTGAAACGGGAGGACATAGATCGGGATGGTAATGAATTTTTGGGTCATTGAGCGGGCCCAGCCACAGGTTGAAATTCAGGTTGGCCGGCACGGGCATTTCTGGCAGGTCAAGAGGCTTGGGAGGATCGCCTACGCGTACATAGATTTTTTCAATATGTCCGATGCCTCCTTCGCGGCAAATCTTGATGGCCTGTTGGAATTCCTTGCTGGAGCGTTGCTGGCTTCCCATCTGCAGAATGCGGTGATTGGCTCTTACGGCAGCCTGTACGGCCAGTCCTTCGGTAATGGTGTATGCCAGGGGTTTTTGAATGTATACATCTTTGCCGGAATCCAAAGCCTGTATGGCAACAAGGGCGTGCCAGTGGTCTGGCGTGGCAATTTCAATGGCATCAATGTCTTTGCGCTCAATGAGATCTTCATAGAATTCATACATGTCGCAACGCTCGTTCATTCCTTTGTCTTTCTGCCATTTGGAGACGATGCGGCGAAAGCGTTCGCGCTTGATTGAGTCAACATCGCTGCATGCTGCAACCTGAACGCCCGGACATGATGAGAAACTGTGGAAGTCGCTGATTCCCTGGCGTCCAAGGCCTACGAAGCCTAATACTACCCGGTCGCTTGGTGCAATGCGTACTCCGTCTACTTTCCAGCTTGGAAGAATCATAAAGCTGGAAAGTCCGGCTGCCGTGGTATACAGGAACTCACGGCGGTTCATACCGTTGCCAGATGTTTTCTGTTTGGCAACGGTTTGTTTTTTTTGTTTTTTATTTGTTTCCATATTAAAGATGAAGAGTATTTAAATGGTTATTTTTTGAGTCCTAACAGTTTCATGTTGCTGAAGACTGCATTCTGTGCTGTCTGCTGCAGGATCATGGCCTTGTCTTCAGGCAGGTCGAAGTACATGCGTGAGGCGTAAGGACGCTGCAGTATTGTGCTCAGGAAACAGTGGGCTGCCAGATATGACCCTTCAAAGGAAGGATGGCTGCAGTCTTTCTTGTAGAGTTCTATTTCGGGGTGTTTCTGACGTACCTGCCGCCAGGCTATTCCCACGGGTGAGCACCATGCCTTGTTTTCGTAGGTCAGTTCCAGATATGTGGTTTGCAGGCGGGACTGGAAGTCTTCGTAGGTTTCGTCCAGCGGATAGGCAGGATCGGGATGCTTTTGATTCTGCATGTTGCCGTTCTTGTGCCCCCATGTCATGTAGAATATGACGTGAGCCTTGGGAGAGCCCTTCATGGCGATGCTGTCCAACAGATGGGCATAGTAGTAGGTCTCTGCAATGACGTCGCGCGTGGATTGGGCCGGAGCCGAACTGTGTTCCTGCATGACGATATAGTCCCAGCCGCCTTTCTGGAGAGCAGCAATAAGTTCACTGTTCTGGTAATGGCCGGCCAGATGGGCTCCGCCTTTCAGAAAACGGGTGGGTGCCAGTTTCATGCCTTGTTCTGCCGCCAATTTTGTTACCAGGGCGGGCAGGTCATTGTAGAAAGTGTAGCTGTTACCTATCCACAGGATTTTCAGAGAGTCGTTTGCCTGAGCATGTGTCAGCATGGGACACAGCAGGGCAAGACTTAATAAAAGGGTTTTGTAAGAGATTAATTTCATAATGCTGTTATATTTATGTTTTGTTTATTGCGCAAGATTTGTCCTGAGCCAAATCGGATACACAAAGGTTGTGAAAAATTTGGAGATATGCAAGAAAAATGTTATCAAAAATTGATTATTTGGTAAAGAATAAAGGCTGGTCAGCTTGTGAAAGAAGTAAGGATTGAAAGAAGACGTCCCCATCAGAATCCTATATAAAAAGTTTCAGGGGATGATAACTCTTTTCTCAATTCTGGCGAGAAACAGGTAGTCGTCATCTACGGAAAGGGAGGTTTGCCCAATGGCGTCAGGGATGAGGTTTATTACCGATGTATGTTATGTTTCCCGATGGTGAATGTATGTTCACCGATGCGAAACATACGTTCAGCGACGGGAAACATACATTCACCATCGGGAAACATAGATGTCTGCGGCATATAAGCAGATGTCTGTCGCGGTGTGGCAAGTCGTGGCAGGCTTTTCCTCAGTAAATATCAGCATTAATTGGCAGGAAAGGGTGTTTCAACCATGATGATGCTGAGTCCATGGCATCGTGACGGAGGAACCAATATATTATTCTTTTACAACTTTTTTCAGTTCTGTTAATGCTTATCCCGTGCGGAAAGATTATTTTTGCATATTCAAAAATTTCCCTATTTAGTATGAAGAGATTATGTGTCATATTGTTTGTCGGCTTTTGTTGCCTGCATGCCAGCGCTGTGCTTAACGAGAAAAATCTTGAGCAGACCTTGGCAGTCCTCCGTGTGGAATTGGCAACTACCAACAATGACCTCAAGCAGATGACTGAGGTGATGAAGAAAAATTCAGAGCGTCAGCATCAGAAGATGGTTTCTGCCATGCAGAAAAGCAACCAGATAGCACTGATGCTGTATTCTCAGAGAGACAGCTATACGTTCAATTTGACCTATGTGTGCCATGAGGCTACGCAGATGTACCATGACTTTACGGCCCATATGATGCCTTATGGTGTCATTATGAAGCGTTTGGATTCAGAGATTTTGCGATATGGCCAACTGATATACACCCTGCAGAGTATACCGCCTTCACTCATCAGGGACAAGCATGTGTCCTCCCCCTCAAAAAGCAAGGCGGCTTATCAGGCAAATCATATCGACAGCTTACGGATGCAGGCTGACTCACTGAGAAAAAAGAACATGCCGTTTTTCTTGTCCGACCAAGGTCAGGAAGACCGTGAAGAGTGCATAGGTTTTGCCAGGATAATACTCAAGAAGTTCAAGGAGATGCGTGCAGAGTTCAGCCGTGACAGCGAGCATTATGAGCACATGCAGAAGCATCTTAAGGAGGTATATGATTATGCGCAGAAGCGTTACAAGGAGATACAGCAGAATATTTTCGTAAACGGTGAGGAAAGCTATTTTGCCTCCTTGGGCCATTTTAACAGGTCGGTAAGGCAGATGAAACGCGATATGGCCGACAAATATGAAAACAAGAACTATGAGTACAATCATATCAAAAGTGAATGGAGAGGGTCGATTGTATTCGGTCTTGTCCTGTTTGTCGTATTCTACATTACTCTGTCGTTTATCATCAGCAATATTGTAGTCAGAATCTTGATGAAGAAGGTAAAAACCCTCAGAAACAGTGAAGAGATGAAACTGAAGATGGATTGCATCATCATAGCCGGAAGCCTGTTCCTGTTTGCTGTTGCCATGATGATTATAAAAGCCTTCATGCAGCATAACTTCATCATTATGGCCAGTCAGCTCCTGGTAAGTTTTGCATGGCTGATAACCATTATCCTTGTTTCACTGTTGCTGCGGCTGAGAGGTGACCAGATCAAGAGCGCCCTGCGTCTGTTCATGCCAATCATCTTGCTGGGTTTCATTGTCATTATTTTCCGTATCATATTTATTCCCAACTCTCTTGTAAATCTCATTTTCCCGCCTATCCTGTTGCTTTTTACTGTATGGCAGTTATGGGTTCTGTACCGGTTTGGGAAAACAGCCTCCGTCAACGACAAAATATATTCGTGGATATCGTTTGTACTCATGTGTATAGCTACAGTCATGGCCTGGAGCGGCTATGTTCTTATGAGCGTCCAGATTTTCATATGGTGGCTCATACTGCTTATGCTGATACTGACGGTGACATGCATATACGATTTCCTGACGACCTGGGAACAGAAGTACCTTCAGCGGAAACTCCAATTGAAGAAACTTCCGGAGCGTGGCTGGCTGAAGCGCAGCGGTAACGACATAGCACATACCTGGTTCTATGATTTCCTGCTGATGGTATTGCTTCCGGTGGGCATTATCTTTTCGGTCATAGTTTCTTTCTATATGGCAGCCGAAGTGTTTGACCTGACAGAGATATGCAGGCGGGTATTTATGCTTCCTTTTGTGGATATAAAGGATGTATGCCAGTTGTCGTTTGCCAAAATAACCCTGTTGGCATGTCTGTACTTTGTATTCAATTACATATGTTATATCATCAAGTCAGTTTATCGTTCTGTCCGCATGAGCCATCTCCAACGCAAGAATAAAGGTATGGCAGTAGCAATGAACCAAGCAAACTTCACACTTGTCAACAACGTGACGGCGATAGTCATATGGGGAAGCTATTTCATATTGGCCTTAATCGTGCTGAAAGTGCCAAAGAGCGGTATATCTATTGTTACGGCAGGTTTGGCCACAGGTCTCGGTTTTGCCATGAAAGACCTTCTGGAAAACTTCTTCTACGGTATTTCTCTCATGACGGGGCGCCTGCGTGTGGGCGATTGGATAGAATGCGACGGCATCCGCGGGAAGGTAGATTCCATAACCTATCAGAGTACGGCTATCATAACCGACGGCGGCAGTGTGATAGCATTCCTGAACAGTGCCTTGTTCACAAAGAATTTTGAAAACCTTACGCGGAACCATTCCTATGTGAAATCCAAAGTAAAGATAGGTGTGGCCTATGGCAGCGACATTAACAAGATACGTGAACTTCTTGTGGAGAACATCAGCGCCATGGCCTACAAGAACAAGAGCGGACGCGATGTGATGGATACGAAAAAAGGCGTCAGTGTAGTCCTGGCAAATTTCGGTGACAGCAGCATAGACCTTCTGGTGGTATATTGGACATTGGTTTCGGAGAAAATAACTTTTGATTGCCAGGTCAATGAAATGATTTACAATACGCTGAACAAGCATCATATTGAAATCCCATTCCCCCAACGCGACCTGCACATTGTCTCTCAGCCACTACCCGTGTCCCGCGAAAAGATAAAGAAGAACGAAGCCGGTGAATAATCGTCTGTTGGAAGAAATACGATGTAGCCAGACTATGTCGCTCGGTCATCAGCTCAAGCTTACCATAGGCTTGAGCTTGCCGGCTATCATGGCACAGATATCAACAATCCTGATGGAGTACATCGATGCCTCTATGGTAGGCCATCTGGGCGCCGAGGCTTCGGCTGCCATAGGATTGGTATCTACCAGTATCTGGCTTTTCGGTGGTGTCAACAATTCTATTGTCAGCGGCTTCTCTGTCCAGGTTGCCCATGCTGTCGGTGCTGCCGATTTTGAGCGTGCGCGCAGTATCCTGCGGCAGTCACTTGTGTCTACATTGAGTTTCAGCTGCATGATATTGCTGATTGGGGCCAGTATGGCGCCCTATATCCCTCAATGGCTGGGCGGTGGCGAGACCATCCGCCATGAGGCTTCTCTCTATTTCCTCATCTTTATTCTCTCCTTGCCAGCATGGCAACTCAATTATTTAGGCGCCAGTATGCTGCGCAGTACGGGTAATATGCGCATTCCCAGTATGCTCAATGTCTTTTGCTGCATTTTGGATGTAATTTTCAATTTTATGCTCATTTTCCCGTCCCGCTCTGTCGATATAGGCCCGCTTCACCTGTTCTTGCCGGGAGCTGGCTGGGGTGTTGCCGGCGCAGCCTTGGGGAGTGTCTTTGCGCATGTCGTCACAGCTTCCCTGATGCTTTATTTCCTTTTCGTGCGTTCTCCGGAGTTGTGTCTGTGGCATCGCCAAGGCTCTTTCCGCCCCCGTGGTGCCATCTTGCGCAAGGCTGCCAAGATCAGTTCGCCCATGATGTTTCAGCATATTATTATGTGCAGTGCCCAGATATGTATTACTGCCATCGTGGCACCCTTGGGCATTATATCCATTGCAGCCAATTCGTTTGCCATAATAGCAGAGAGTCTGTGCTACATGCCGGGCTATGGTATCGGCGATGCAGCTACGACGCTTGTCGGCCTCTGTGTCGGTGCCGGACGACGGGAATTGACAAAGAAGTTTGCTTATACGGCGGTCTTCTTGGGTATGGCGGTGATGACGTTCATGGGTATTATCATGTACATATTTGCCCCTGTCATGATGTCGCTGATGACACCTAATGCGGAGATTGTCGCACTGGGGGTCGAGATGTTGCGCATTGAGGCTTTTGCCGAACCTATGTTTGCAGCATCAATAGTGGCATACTATGCCTTTATCGGTGCCGGCGATACTTTCAAGCCTTTCCTGATGAATGTGGGAAGCATGTGGATAGTGCGTATTACCCTGGCGGCGGTACTGGCTACCGACATGGGACTGCGTGGTGTATGGATAGCCATGTGTGCGGAATTGTGTTGCAGAGGCTTGATATTCCTCTTCCGCCTGTATAAGGGGTGGTGGCTGCCTGAAAAGAAACAATGTTAAGAATGAAATAATAAAAACAGATATGAAAGATAGCAATATGCAGGGACAAGAAATCAGAAATAAACAGTTTGGCGGTGAGCGTCCCCTCTTTGAAAGCCACCATTTGGTGCTGGACAATATCACCGTTACCGACGGTGAGTCGGCCATTAAGGAATGCAGCGACATTATTGTCAGGAATAGTCATTTCATAGGAAAATATCCCTTGTGGCATGTCCACGGCTTTGAGGTCAGCGATACTCACTTTGCCGTTGAGGCGAGGTCTGCACTGTGGTATTCCGACAACCTGAAGATGCGTAACACGGTTATTGACGCTCCCAAGATGTTCAGGGAGATGCATAATCTGGATCTTGCTGATGTCACGATAAACGATGCCGATGAAACATTCTGGCGCTGCAAGGATATTGTCATCAGCAATGTGAAACTCCATGATGGCACTTATCCCTTCATGTTTTCCGAGAACATCAAGGTGGACCATCTGACTACTGACAGCAAGTATGTGTTCCAGTATGTGAAGAACGTTGAGATACATAATTCCGACATTGTCACAAGGGATGCCTTCTGGGAAACAGAGAATGTAACTATCTATGACTCATTTATTGACAGCGAGTTTCTCGGGTGGCATTCCAGGAATTTGCGCTTTGTGCGTTGCAGGATAGCGGGAACCCAGCCATTCTGCTATATTGACAACTTGATTTTGGAAGACTGCACGCTGGATTCTTCCTGCGACTTGGCCTTTGAATATTCCCATGTCCATGCCGATATCAAGGGCCATGTTCCCAGTATCAAGAATCCCTGCAGCGGTGAGATCGTAGCCGACAGCATAGGCGAAATCATTATTGACAAGAACATCAAGGCTCCTGCCAATTGTGATATCCGTTCCCGACGGGCTTAATTCAGAGAGAGGGTGCGGGGTTCTTTTTGATAATGCTGTTCAATACGCGTATGGTAGAAATCAGTCTGCCGTTCTCCTCGGTACAGATATTGACGTTCCACAGGTGAGTGGAACGTCCTTGGTGTATGATTTCTGCTTTTGCCTTGAGTCTTGTTCCCAGTGGTGCCGGGGCTATATGGTTTCCTGTCACTTCAGTGCCTACGGCATATTCATCTTCAGCGACTATCAGCATTGAGCCCAGTCCGGCCAGTGTCTCGGCCAGTGCCAGCGAAGCACCACCGTGCAGGCATCCCATGGGCTGGCAGGTGCGCTCGTTTACGTCCATAGTGGCCTCCACTATGGACGGCGTAGCCTGGGTAATCTTTATTCCCAGATGAGCCACAAGTGAGTGGGCCATTCGGCTGTTGATATCATCAGTAGAGTACATGCCGTTTCTTCAATATCGTTTTTCCGGTTACTGTTTTTTCAGATAGTATTTCTTTACGGGGTCGCAGGTGAGCCCTATACCCAGTTTGGCAAAAATCCTGCGGTCTACTTCGCTTAGCATCACGCTGGCATGGGCTTGGCAGCCTCTCAGCCGAGGCAGTTGCAATAGTGCCTTGCGGCAATTCTCGTCAGTCTGACTCAGCACACTGAGTGCAACCAGTACTTCGTCGGCATGGAGCAAGGGGTCTTGTCCTCCCAGATATTCCGTCTTGGTCTTCTGTATGGGTTCAATCATGTTCTGCGGAATCAGCTTGACGGCATGGTCAATGCCCGCCAGATGCTTGGTAACATTCAGCAATAGCGATGCAGAAGTTCCTAACAATGGGTTAGCCGATGCCGTGATAATTGTGCCGTCGGGCAGTTCCATGGCTGAAACGGGCCACTCTGATGTTTCTTTGCGCTCTCTGGCACTGACGGTGCAGCGGCGGTAGTCGGTGGTGATTTTGGCTTGTTTGAGTAGCAGGGCCAGTTTGTTCACTTCGTTGTCGTTGCATGCTCCGTCTGCCATTTTGTTCAAGGCAGTGTAGTAGCGGCGTATAATCTCCTGCAACGAAGCTTCTTGGCATACCTCATCGTCTGAAATGCAGAATCCTACCATGTTTACCCCCATGTCGGTAGGACTCTTGTAGGGACACTTGCCATAAATGCCCTCAAAGATAGCCGTCAGCACGGGGAATATCTCCACGTCACGGTTGTAGTTGATGGCCACTTTGTCGTAGGCGTCATAGTGGTAGGGGTCAATCATGTTCACATCGTTGAGGTCGGCTGTAGCAGCTTCGTAGGCGATGTTTACGGGATGTTTCAGCGGCAGGTTCCATACGGGGAAAGTTTCAAACTTGGCATATCCTGCTTCGGTACCTCGGCGGTGTTCGTTGTAGAGTTGTGACAGACATACAGCCATTTTGCCACTGCCTGGCCCTGGAGCTGTCACGATAACCAGCGGATGGGTAGTTTCTACGAAGTCGTCTTTGCCGAAACCTTCATCTGAGTCAATGAGAGCAACATTGTTAGGGTAACCTTCAATGGTGTAGTGATAGTATGCCTTTATGCCCATGCGCTCCAACCGCTGGCGGTAGAGGTCGGCACTGCTTTGCCCGTTGTAATGGGTAATGACCACACTACTGACCGTAAATCCTCTATTTATGAATTCTGTCCTCAGTCTGAGAACGTCCTCATCGTAGGTGATGCCCAGATCCTGTCTGATCTTGTTTTTTTCAATGTCTATGGCACTGATGACAATGACAATTTCGGCTGCTTCAGCCAGTTGCTGCAGCATGCGCAGTTTACTGTCGGGTTGGAATCCCGGCAGGACCCTGCTGGCGTGATAGTCGTCAAATAGTTTTCCGCCTAGTTCCAGGTATAGTTTTCCGCTGAAATGGGCAATTCTTTCCTTGATGCGTTCGCTTTGGATGCGGATGTATTTATCATTGTCGAACCCCTGTGCCATAAAAACAAGTTTTTTCTGTCTGCAAAATTACAAAACAAAGCCCTCCCCCAACCGTTTTTTTCTGAAATTTCTGCAATGAAAAAAAGCACGACGGAAAAATTTATGCAGAAGCAGGCAAAGGTGTTTTCTCCTGCTTGGAGTTTATATTTCCCGATGGTGAATGTATGTTTCCCGTTGCTGAACATACGTTTCGCATCGGTGAACGTACGTTCAGCATCGGGAAACAAAGAATGCGTGGGGGAGAAAAGCTATTTCTGACGCCGTAGGCATATAGTTTTCTCCCAGACAAGGAGATGATGGCGGGCAGGGGATGCATAATCCGAATCAAAAGCGTGTCTGTTACAGTTTTAGAAAAGTTTTTTATTCAGTTGTGCAAGAACGGTTTCTTGTGAAAAAAAAGATTGCGGAGGCAATATCTATGTCTCCGCAATCTTTATGTTTCTGGAATCCATTCTCCGGCAGATACAGCCGGGAGCGATGCTTATTACTGTTTGAACATTTCCTTGATAGAACCTATGCTGCCGAGGACGTTGGTTGCCTCGTAGGGGATGTATACAGTCTTGCCGTCTTGGCCGCTCACCATCTCCTTGAGTGTGGCAATATACTTGGTAGCCAACAGATAGGTGGCAGGGTTGGTATTCGACTGGCTGACAGCTTCGGCAACCTTGGCAATGGCAGTGCTTTCAGCATTAGCTTGCAGGATCTTGGCTTGTGCCTCACCTTCGGCACGCAGTATCTGGGACTGCTTGGCAGCCTCAGCCTGATTGATGAGAGCAGCCTTCTCACCTTCGCTCTGGAGAATGGCACTCTGCTTTTCACCTTCAGCCAGAAGTATCTGGGCGCGGCGCTTACGCTCGGCCTGCATCTGCTGTTCCATGGCATCGCGCACGGAATCGGGAGGAGTGATGTCCTGCAACTCTACGCGGGTAACCTTGACACCCCATTTGTTGGTTGCTTCGTCAAGCACGCTGCGCAGCTTGGAGTTGATAATGTCGCGTGAGGTAAGGCTCTGGTCCAGTTCCATACCACCGACAACATTGCGCAATGTTGTCTGAGTAAGTTTCTCAATAGCATCAGGGAGGTTCTCGATCTCATAGACGGCCTTCATGGGGTCCATAATCTGAAAGTACAGCAGTGCGTTGATTTGGGTAACAACGTTGTCCTTTGTAATGACGCTCTGCTTAGGGAAATCGTAGACCTGTTCACGGAGGTCTATCATGGTGGTGGCGCGAATCACGGCATAGCGCCTGCCGCCAGGACCGGTTACTGTGGAGCGTGAATAGATGGCGCGTGGACGCTCAATGAATGGGATGATGATGTTGAGTCCCGATTGGAGCGTACGGTCATAGCGACCCAGACGCTCAATAATGGCTGTTTGTGACTGAGGTATAATCTTTATACCGCTTGCAATGAAGAACACGACTACTGCAGCAATGCAGAGTAGGGTGATAATGGTTGTATCCATAACAAAAAGAAAATTAAAAAGTGTGAATGAATGAAATAGTTTTTTCAGTTAGACTTATTCAGAGGCTTGACCACCAGAATGGTGCTGTCAAGGGCAACAACTTCCACGTGGGTATCTGCTTCGATGACCTCGCCGTCAACCGAAACGGCCTTGAAGTTGTCTCCGTCGATGACGGCACGCCCTGTACGCGCCTCGTGGTCAATCTTTTCCACAACCTTGGCATGCTTGCCTATCAGGGCATTGGCATTGGTCTGAGGGATGGCTTTCTGATGTTTCTGCCACCAGCCGACCAATAGCGGGCGGACAAAAAAGAAAAACAGTAGAGAAACTGCGATGAACAAAGCTATCTGCCACGCAGGGGATAATCCTGCAGCAGCCCCCGCGGCAGCGACGAGGCCTCCCAGCGCAAAGGCCAGCAGGGCAAATCCACCTGTCATCATCTCAACGACAAACAGACAGCAGGCTGTAAAAATCCAGATGTAAGTGATGGACATAGTAGTGTTGTTTTTGTTTTCCACAAAGATAGTGATTTTATATGAAAACAAAGCGACAGTGACAAGGCTAATTGTCAATAGACCTGAAAATTCTGTTCAAAGGAATACTGAAGTCCTTGCCAATAGAGTATGTAATGAAAGAAACAGAGCCCAGGATATGGTCTGTGGGAAGGAAACCAAAGAGGCGCGAGTCGGCAATGATGCTGTCGCCACGGGCGCTTATCCATACGAAATCGTGAGAGAAAGTAATGTGGCGCAGAGGCTGTCCGTTGACAAGAAGGATAGTGTCGCACTGGGGGCACACGTTAGCCCCCTCATAGGCAAAAAGTGCATTCGACAACAATTCCCTGTTCCACTGGGTAACCTCGACAGGCTGGTTGCGACGGGGCACGATGAAATCGCGCCATACATGTCTGAGCGGTACTGAATCGGAGACATGTTCTTCCATGTAAAGGCGCAGCGTGTCGCCTGGTACAGCCAGACACCGGCCTAAACAATAGTTGACGCCTGTGGGCATGAAGGGATTTTGGTATGCGACAATCTTTCCCCGGCGCAGAGTACTTAACCTGTCAATGAATACCCTGTCGCCGATTTGCAGCTGTGGAGATAGCGAATTGTCTGTGACCCGGAGTTGGAAAAAGCAAAATACGACAGCGCATACCATCAGGAGTATAGCCAGAAACATCACTGCAAGCCATCGGGGTATACGCAGACTATTCATGAGAAAAACTTATTTGATGTTGTCTACAAGACGGAACAGACGGCTCCAACGAATCTTACCGTCAAAGAGGCCATAGTCCTTGTCCAGTGAGAGCCATATCAGGATGGGCTTGCCGACGATATGATCTTCAGGTACGAAGCCCCAGAAGCGGGAGTCGGCGGAGTTGTCACGATTGTCGCCCATCATCCAATAATAGTCCATCTTGAAAGTGTACCAGTTGGTTTCCTTGCCGTTGATATATATCTTGCCATCCTGTACCTTGACATCGTTGTGTTCATACACCTTGATAGGACGAAGGTAGAGGGGCAGGTTGTCCAGAGTAAGTTGGAAGGTTTTGCCTTTTTGAGGAATCCATAGAGGGCCGAAGTTGTTGGCGGTCCAGCCTGTCTCTTTGTTGTGCGGATAGAGGGCGGTGCCTCCGGTCGGCTCGGCTGGCTGTATGTCGGCTACGATGTCGGGACGCTGCCGCAGCGTATTGATAGCCTTTTGAGTCAATGGCATGCGCAGGTAATAGGCATTACCGTTCTGCATTTCTGAGCGGTCCTCCATACTGATGCCCAGTTCGCGGCAGAGGTAGTCCGGCAGAGGTGCCTTGAGGCTGACGTTGTAGCAGTATTGTACGTTGGCAGGCTGTTTGTTGCGTTGTCCGTCGGTGTAGACGATGCCGTCCTTGATTTGCAGGACCTGTCCAGGCAGACCGACGCAACGCTTGACATAGTTTTCACGCATATCAACGGGACGGGCTACTATTTCACCATATTGTGCCTTGTTGTATTCCAGATACTGTTTGCCGGCGGCATATTGAGCCTCATAGGCCTGCATCTGCTCCTCTGGGGCCAGTGACTTGCGGTCAATGGGGAAGATTTGTTCGCCAGCCTGATAGCAGAGGGAGTAGTAGTCGGCCTCTTGAACATTGAGAGCGACTGTATCGCCGGCAGGATAGTTGAATACGACAATGTCGTTTTGCTGAATCTTGCCGAATCCCGGAGCACGGTGGTAGTTCAATTGAGGAGACTCAATATAGGACTTGCAGTTGAGAAGAGGCAGCGTATGAGCTGTCATGGGCATGTGGATAGGTGTCATGGGGTCGCGCGGACCATAGCTCATCTTGCTGACGAGCAGGTAGTCGCCCGTGAGTAAGCTCTTCTCCAGCGAAGAAGATGGAATGACATAGTTTTGGCCGAAGTAGTTGTGGACGAAGTATACGGCCACGGCAGCAAAGACGATGGCGTCCACCCAGCTCATGATGCCCCGAAGGGTATTGTTCTTGATATTGCGCCACCATCCCCACGGAATGAAATGGGTCAGATAGGCGTCAAAGATAAAGGGAATGAGTAATAATCCCCACCAGCAATCAATCCAGACCAGAAAAATAATGAGTAGTATGGTGCAGACCGCAAAGCGAATCCATGCAGAGATTTTTCTAAAAGATGTATTCATGTTGTAAAACTATTTTTGGCTTACAAAGTTAGTTAATTGGTTTGAAAATATTACATTTGCAAACTTAATTTTGCCGTTTAGCCGCATAGGCAGGCATATTCCCGCAAAAAAGAAAGAGGGAAAGCATAATAGTTATGGAAAGACTACTACATTATACATGGGCACACCGACTGTACGGCGCATCACCGTTGGTAACTACTGATGGACGGAGGGTGGAAATCATTGACCCCGGACTGCACAACGATAATGCCGGACCTGATTTCTTCAATGCCAAGATAAAGATTGACGGGGAGATGTGGGCCGGCAATATAGAAATTCATAGCATGAGTTCTGACTGGATGCGCCACGGGCATCAGCGAGATGCAAACTATAACAATGTAATCCTGCATGTTGTAGAGCATGCTGATACCGATGTGTGGACTGCAGCCGGTAAACAATTGCTCCAAGTGGAGATACACGTGCCGGAAGAGGTGGAGAGAAATTACGCTGACCTGCTTAGGGAAGACAAGTATCCGCCTTGTTACAAGATTATACCGACATTGCCGGCTATCGCTGTGCATCAGTGGCTGGACAGCCTGTCGGTGGAACGTCTGGAACAGAAGATGATGCGTATTCAAGGTTATGCCGACAGACTTTCAGGCGACTGGGAGAATGCGTTTTTTGTAACACTGGCCCGTAGTTTCGGTTTTGGCATCAACGGTGATGCCTTTGAGGAATGGGCATTCCATATTCCGCTTCAAGCCTGTGGGAAACATCGTGACAACCTGTTTCAGATTGAAGCGTTGTTTCTGGGTCAGGCGGGCCTGCTGGAGGATGACATGATACCCGAATATCATCTGTCCTTTGCTCAAGAAGAGGGATATTATACTAAACTTCAGGGCGAGTACCATTTCCTCAGGCACAAGTTTTCATTGACAGCCATGAACGGCATGCATTGGAATTTTCTCAGGCTGCGCCCGCAGAATTTTCCTCACATCAGGCTGGTGCAATTGGCGCAGTTGTATTGTTCTCAGCAAGTCAATCTTTCAGTTATTGCCGACTTGGCAGACATAGAGGAGGCCTATAAGGTTTTTGATACCCATGTTTCACCTTATTGGACTACTCATTACGGTTTTGGCGCCGAAAGCGGATTTGCGGAAAAGAAACTACAGAAAAGGTCCATTGACCTGATACTTGTCAATGCTGCATTGCCTATGTTGTTTGCCTACGGTCGGCACCGACTGAAACAGGAATATTGCCAGCGTGCTGTCAATCTGCTTGCTATGCTTAAGGCAGAGAATAACCGCTATGTCAGGATGTGGTCTGAGACAGGATTGCTGGTGGCTACGGCTTCCGACAGTCAGGCGCTGATACAATTGAAAACGCATTACTGCGATCGTAAGGACTGCCTGAGATGCCGGTTCGGCTACTATTATCTCAAAAGGATGTAAAATAAAATATATAATATGTATAGCAAATATCTTTTTACCCTGCCGATGCAGGTGCGTGACTATGAATGTGATATTGAAGGCATCGTCAATAATGCTAACTACCTGCATTACATGGAACATACCCGTCATCAGTTTATACTTCAGAAGGGTATCAGTTTTGCTCAACTTCACCAAAAGGGAATAGACATGGTCGTAGCGCGCATAACGATTGCCTATAAGACACCATTATGCAGCGAAGACCGTTTTGTAAGTTGTCTCAACTTTAGGGCAGAGGGTATCAGGTATGTGTTTGAACAAGATATTTACCGCGAAAGTGACAACAAACTGGTTGCCAAGGCGCAGGTAGATGTTGTGAGTATAGTGAACGGGCGGTTGGGACATTGCCCGGAACTGCTTGAAAAATTGAATTCCGAGATGCCATAACCTGGAATATGACGGAAGAAACCCTTTGCGCCATGGCGCTCACTTGTATTCCCAGACTGTCACAGCGGCAGGCATTGGAAATCTTTCGCAGTCAGGGTAACAGTGCCGTTTCCCTGTTCAGCGACACTGAGGAGCAATTAAAGGTAAAGATGTCTGGAATATCACCTGTAGTTTTAGGCTTATTGTTTGCAGGACGGAAGGGAGCCTATGAACGGGCGCAAAAAGAAAGGGAGTTTGCCAGAAAGCACCAGATACAATGTCTGTGCTATGGCTCAGATGCTTATCCGCAACGTTTGTACAATTGTGATGATGCCCCCTTGGTACTTTACTACAGAGGTAATGCCGATTTGAACTGCACTTATGCCTTGAGTATGGTGGGGACGAGGTCATGTACAGAGTATGGTAAAGACATGTGCCAGCGTATTGTGACAGAATTGCAGAGCCGACGCCCCGATGTGCTTATTGTCAGTGGGCTGGCATATGGAATAGATATATGTAGTCACCGGCAGGCGTTGTCGGCAGGACTGAAGACAGTTGGCGTGCTGGCTCACGGGTTGGACAGGATATATCCTGCCTCCCACAGAGATACGGCTAAGACTATGATGGGGCAGGGCGGACTGCTTACTGAATACATGACTGGTACCCGGCCAGAAAGAGGCAATTTCTTAAGTCGTAACCGCATCGTGGCGGGCCTGTCTGACGGTTGTCTGGTTGTTGAGAGCGGTGCTACAGGAGGCTCGCTGGTGACAGCACGCATATCGCAGGATTATGGCAGGGATGTATTGGCTGTCCCCGGGCGTGTGGGGGATACTAAAAGTGAGGGATGCAATAGACTCATAGCCAGAAATACGGCGGCTCTTGTTACTAATGGTGACGATGTTCTCCAGGCTATGAACTGGCCTTCGGCTGTGCAGGAAAAGCAAATAAGTACTCAGCCTGTGGAGCAGAATCTGTTTGCTGCGCTTTCAGAGGAAGAGACCTTGGTGACCAGGTTGCTTGCGGGTAATGACGGTAAGCAAATCAACCAGCTTGTAGTGGAGAGCGATATGCCTGTGGCTCGTGTTTCTGCCATCTTGTTTGAGTTGGAGATGAAGGGAGTCGTACGACTCATGGCAGGTGGGCGATACCATCTTATCCTGAGGTAACTTTGCGCTGGAGGGGAAAAATCTTACCTCCGTGCATCGTTGTGCTTTATGGTTGCAGACTTTTGAGTATCTTTGCAAATGATTTTCAGTAAGAACAATGAAAAAACTCTATATAGAAACTTACGGATGCCAGATGAATATGGCCGACAGCGAAACGGTTGCGGCCATCATGCAAATGGCCGACTACGATATTTGCCAGAAAGAAAATGAGGCTGATGCCGTATTTCTGAATACATGTTCAGTGCGTGACAATGCCGAGCAGAAAATATTGCATCGTTTGGAAGCCCTTAATGCGCAGCGTCGGCAGGGAAAGCATTTTCTTATCGGTGTGCTCGGTTGCATGGCGCAGCGCACGGGAGAAGAACTGATGAATAGTGCCGGTGTGGACATCGTGGCAGGTCCTGACAGCTATCTTAACCTGCCTCAACTTGTTGCTCAGGCGGAAACGGGTGCTGCAGCCATTGATGTGAACTTGTCCTTGACAGAAACCTACCGCAAGGTGGTTCCGCAACGTATAGGCGGTAACAGGATTTCAGGTTACGTCTCCATAACACGCGGTTGCAATAATTTCTGCCATTATTGTATTGTGCCTTATACTCGTGGACGTGAACGGAGCCGTGACATCAAAAGTATTCTGGGCGAAATCCGCGACTTGCAGGAAAGAAATTATAAAGAGGTGACCTTGTTGGGACAAAATGTTAATTCCTACAGATGGGACAGTGGAAACGGCATACAAGCGACGTTTCCAGACCTGTTGCGCAAGGTAGCTGAGACGGTGCCTGATATGAGGGTAAGATTCACGACTTCTCACCCCAAGGATATGAGTGACGATACGTTGAGAGTTATAGCGGAGATGCCGAACATATGTCATCATATACACTTACCTGTTCAGAGCGGCAGCAACAGGATACTGAAACTGATGAACCGTAAATATACGCGTGAATGGTATCTGGAAAGAGTTGCAGCCATAAGGGAAATTATCCCTGACTGTGGTTTGTCCACGGATATGTTTTGTGGTTACTGTGGAGAAACGGAGGAAGACCATCAGGAGTCACTCTCTCTGATGAAAGCATGTCGCTTTGATGCTGCCTTCTTGTTCCGGTATAGCCAGCGTCCGGGAACCTATGCGGCGCGCCACCTTGAGGATGATGTAGCTGAGGAGACAAAAATACGCCGGCTGAATGAAATGATAGCACTGCAAAATGAACTGAGTCTGCAAAGCAACCGCAACGACATAGGTAAAACTTTTGAGGTACTGACAGAAGGTCCCTCGCGTCGCTCGCTGCAGCAATTGTGCGGTCGGACAGGGCAGAACAAAATGGTTGTTTTTGACAAAGGCGACCATCATGCAGGCGAATATGTAAGAGTAAGGATTACGGATGCTTCAAGTGCTACGCTCAAAGGTGTAGCGGAGGCGGAATAGATTATCAATAACAGCAAGAAGTATGGAAATAGGACAGAAATTGCCTGAGTTCCTCGGCATAGACCAAGACGGCAACGAAATCAGGATAAGCGACTTTAGAGGGAAGAAACTGGTGTTGTATGTCTATCCTAAAGACTCAACGCCCGGCTGTACGTCGCAGGCATGCAATCTGAGGGATAACTATGAGATGTTGCTCAGCCGGAATTATGCCGTCGTGGGTGTCAGCGTGCAGGACCAGAAGTCTCATAAAAAGTTTGCGGAGAAATACCAACTGCCCTTTCCCCTGATAGCTGATACGGAGAAGTCGCTTGTAACCCAGCTGGGCGTCTGGGGCGAGAAGAAAATGTATGGAAGGGTAAGTATGGGGACATTCCGGACAACCTTTGTGGCTGATGAAGAAGGTATTGTTACGGAGATTTTTACTCCCAAGGAGATAAAGGTCAAGGAGCATGCAGGCCAAATACTGAATAAATAAAAAAGGATAAAAATGCAGAAGTATACCTTTGGGGCGTTTGCGGCATCAGTGATGTTGTTATTTTCATGTGGTTCCCAGCTTGGCGGCATTGACGAGCCCTTGACGGCGAAAAACATGTATGACCTGAACAGGAGAGTTATTTCCCAACAGTTTGACTTTGACAAGGATGGCAATGTCTATTACGTGGAGTTGACCCAGTCTCACAGGCAGCATCTTGTCAATATATGGCGGGTGACCAGAGACAAACTCAACAGGACGGATAAACTTACTCTTTACAAGGGTGATTCAATGACGGTAGTTTTTGCCGGCCACCCCACGGGATTTGCTGTGGAGGACACCCCCGACGGCCCTTATATATGGGTGAGCAATTATGCTTCAAAATTGAGCAATGGCCATTATTGGTTGTCACAGACTATTTCCCGTATGAAGTTTATCCCCAATACTGTGCGTATGCCTGACGGTGAGGGAGTGGAGCACTTCTGGTTTCCGCATCGGGCAGAAATCAACGTGGCGCTTGACCAAAAGAATGATCTTGCCGCCTTCTCTTTCTACTATAATTACGAAGACGAAGCGAGCAAGCATATTGATACAAGCCGTAACCGCATGATACGTGTATACAAGCTCAGTGAGGTGATGGCTACGCCATTAGAGGAAATAACCCTCCCCAACAAATGGTATCGTGGCGGTGACGGTGCGCCGCTGCCCTACGATAGTGTGGAGGTAAGGCTCAAAGTACACAACCTGTCCCGCTTGAATCCTGTGGGAGAAGTAGGGACGCATAGGGGCGGGAACAACCCTGAGCACATCAATGCGAGTGCATGGCAGGGATTTGATGTCGATAAGGAAGTGATTTGGTTCAGCGAGGGCGTGACGTCTACAGGTACTTACCTGACAGGCTATGCCTTCGACGGCACAGTGGTGTCCCACCGCACCAAGGTCCTTTCGTCGGATATCTGTCCGGAATGGGAGAAATTCGGCATTTGTGATGCCGCCAGACACCAGTATGAAAACGAAGGTGTCAGGGTGTGGAAAGGTCATCTGTACCTGGGTATGTTCACGCACAAGACAGGATCGGGTTACCGTTCCAATGTCATGAAGTTCAAACGTAAAATATTCAAGTAGTCAACCTCTGTTTTCTTTTCAGCCATGAGTCGTTGGGTAGTCATATTGTTGTTATGGGTGTGGGCGGGTCATCTTTACCCTCAGGAGGCGAAGAGGTCCGCCCGTGTTATTTCCAAACTGAAGACGCGTCATAAGAATTTCATTCAGAGGGCCGACAGCGTTCTGACGGAGTTTCAGAAGCATCTGTCGCCTGTTGACAGCAATTATATTGTACGCCCGCCGGGAACATGGACGCTGAAGGTAAAAAACAATGTTTCCGGCACGCGCATAAAGACTAAAGGATATAACTCCCAGGAGTATTTTACATCTGACGTGGAGACAGATACACGCCATACAGCGTCTTTTTCGGCAACCTACAAGGGAGTAACCTTGGGCCTGGC
Organism: uncultured Bacteroidales bacterium; assembly: GCA_902773055.1. GTDB lineage: Bacteria > Bacteroidota > Bacteroidia > Bacteroidales > Bacteroidaceae > UBA6382. Next base: position 3,370 of record CACYCZ010000119.1, on the reverse strand, counting down.
TGTCAATCCTGCCCGGCTTACCGGCAAGAACCATGATTTTGAATTTAATGTCAATTCCTACGGCAACAAATACGGCTTGAACTACAGCTATCAGACGGCGTCAACCTTTCACGGCAGTGTGAAAGCGCCGGGTGGCGAAATCAAGATAAGCAACGGGATGGTAAAGTTTCTTGCCGTTACGACTACGGCCTACTACGTCTTTAACGGCAAGAAATTCTCCCTGCCGGCTGCTTTTACCCAGTCGTACATACAGAAGCGCAGTGCCGGCAGTTTCTTCCTCGGCGCATCCTATCATGGCAGCAGTCTGATGATAAACAACCCTTCGCCCAATCCTGAAGACCTGCAGCGCATCCGTACCAACCATGCAGGTATCAGCGTGGGTTACGGCTACAACCTCGCCACCCGCCACAACTGGGTGATGCACATGTCCCTGCAGCCTACGATGGTCCTGTTCTCCTACAACAGGCTCTATTATTTTGACAGTTCCAAGGAGCGGTCCAACGACTGGAGCGATATCCTTGTGACCGCTCGTGTGGCAGTGATACATTATTTCAACAGCAAATATTTTTGTGGGATGACATACAACTACAACCATTCCAAGACCGGTGACAGCGACCGTATGTCGGTGTCCAACGGCAAATGGCTGGGGCGTTTCATCATAGGCATGAGGTTGTAGGGTCAAGGAGAACCCTGCCACCCCGGAGATGGTGGATTTACGGATTCACGGAATCACGGAATTATGGAATTATGGATTTATGGAAATCCGAAAAATTCCGTGGCCAAAAAGTCTAAAAAGTCCGTCACTCCATAATTCCATAATTCCGTAGTTCCATAATTTCCCAAAAACGCTTCCGTCACTCGTCGGCTGCAGGGAATTTTTCGTTGAGATATTTGCATTGATACAGCGAAAAGCCGAACCACAGAAGCATGGCGGGATGATACAGCCCATTGAATTCTACCGGCAGCAACAGCATGAGGAGGGTTGCCTGTACCTGCAGGATGTGCAGGGTATCCGTTGAGTTGAACTTTACGCCCATGATTCTTGAGTAAATCGCGGCTATCGGAGCAACGAGCGCGTCAACCACGGATATCTGATTCCCTTTGTTGATAGTCATATCTTTTTTCATTTTGTATTGTTTTATGTTTACACTGCAAAGGTATGCCAGCAGTTTGCTGTTGAACGACAATTATTGTTAAAAATAATACAAAATAAATCCTGTTTCCTCATTGTTTGGTTAAAAATAATAAAAAAGCGGGCTTTTGCCCGCCAGTATGAAACTATAAAATTTGGGGAGAACAAAACCTATACCCTGTTTCTTATGCAATCGCAGAGCTGTTCTTGCACCCCTTTTTTCTCAGAAGGTAAAGTCGGTTTTTTCTACTTCGCTGCCGTAGATAGTCTTGAAGTCGTCTTTCATGGAGATGACGTGGTAGCCGGCTTCAAACCACTGCATGCCCAGCGTGAGCGCCTTTTCCCTGTTGGCGTGGTCTCTCACGTCGTCATCGGCGATAAGCATGAAGGCAGCCGACTTGTGTTTGTTGCTCAGGCAGTAATTGTGCATGGCGCAGTCGCCGCTGCTGTTTCCGAACGACAGGACGGGCACCTTGCCAATCTCCTGGGTAATTTGCAACACCTTGTTGGTCTTCAGGTTTTTGATGATGAGTTCGTCCGTGCGTACGAGGTCCTCCTCCTTGCCCATGGTGTAGTTGACGCCTGTTTCTTCACCCTGGCTGCTCGACTTGAGTTTCACGTCCATGCCTATAACTCGGTTGGGTTCAATGCCGACAGCTTCCACCAGGGCCCTGCATATCAGCCTGTCGGACCCCGAAACGACATAATATGTAAATCCGTTAGCCTTCAGGTAGTCAAATACCTGCAGCATGGGCTTGTAGAAGCTCTGTCCGTAGGTCATGCCGGTAAATCCGTTGGCAGGCTGCGAGGCATACGCCTTGACGTAGGCGTTAAATTCGGCAATCGTCATACCAGCATAGGCTTTGGCGGCCGCCTGTGCATGCTTCATGTCAAAGTGGGCAGGCAGCGGCGTGCCGTTCCTGACGAAGTCTCTTATTTCCTGTGCCGTCTCCCTGACGTCGTCGGGAGCGCTGTTCCTGTAGGTCTCGTCTTCCAGCACGCGATATTCCAGCAGGTTGTATTCAAAATAGGTGGGATAGAGTTCGCCGATGAACGTGCCGTCCATGTCAAACGTGGCAATCCTGTCCTCCTCCTTGATGTAGTTGCCCGAGTTGGGGTCAGTCACGTCCTCCACATATTCCTGCAGGGCATTGAGCGCCTCGCATGAGTTCCACAGGGTGAAGTATTCTTTCTTTGCGGGCAGTGCGTCGCCGTCGTCGCTGCAGCTGCTCAAGCAGCCGGCGAGAGCGATGACAAGCGGAAATAAAATTTTCCTCATGGTTTCAGTTCTTGATAATCGAGTGTGTGTTTTTATTTGTGTGTTGTAGTCATGACTCCTTACTTCATACCTCCGTAAATCCATAGATCCATAAATCCGTAGTTCCGTAAATCCAGGGTTCCATAATCTCAGTATCCCCGCCGGGAATCGAACCCGGATCAGCAGTTTAGGAAACTGCTGTTCTATCCATTGAACTACAGGGACGATAAACAGTCGCCGGCAAAATTACGAAAATATTTTTTAACCGCCAAGCCCTTTCCCCCCTTAACTCAAAACCAAAAACCCAGACAAAACAACTTTTTTCACAGAAAGAACAGGCCTAGGAAAGAAAAATAGGGCTAAATTTGTAGCCAAAGAAATAATTAAGCAAACCCACAATCATGACAAACAAGATTCTCCTAAGCCTCTTCCTTCTGGTAGTCCTGTCTCAGTGGCAGGCTGTGGCCCAGATGGAAGAGACATTCAGCAACCCCATCATCAATGAGGATGCTCCCGACCCTAGTGTCATACGTGCCGACGATGGTCAGTTCTATCTCTTTTCCACTGGCAACCGCATCTTCCGGAGCCCCGATATGTTGAACTGGACACGCATCAACGACTGTTTTACCCCCGAGGGATGTCCCTCGTTTGTGCCCGGGGTAAGGCGCATCTGGGCTCCCGACATCAACAAGATAGGCAACAAGTATGTGCTCTATTTCGCCCTCTCCAAATGGGGTGGTGAAGACAGTTGCGGCATAGGTGTGGCAACCAGTGTCCGGCCCGAAGGTCCCTACGAGTGTATCAACGGCGACGGCAAACTCTTCCGTAGTTTCGAGATAGGCGTGCGCAATAGCATTGACCCCTTCTATATCAAGGACAAGGGCCGCCACTACCTCATCTGGGGCAGCTTCTCCGGCATCTATATCATAGAACTCAGCGACGACGGTCTGTCTGTCAAGAAAGGCGCTGTCAAGACCCAG
>CACYCZ010000118.1 GCA_902773055.1 uncultured Bacteroidales bacterium | reverse complement strand
TGCCCTCGCAATGCTTGCCCGAAATTATTCCGTTGATGATATCGTGGCAATCACCAAGCTCCCGAAGCAGGAAGTGGTCAAGCTGAAGCGGAAGGCAACGAAAGAACTGGCCACAGCGTAGCTCCATCGTCATCCCCGCGAGCCCTCTTTGTCATCCCCGCCCGTTCGGCTTGCTCAGGGCAGGCTCCGGCGGGGATCTTCATTTTTTATGGAATTGTGCGCTGTCTCAGCACAAGTCTGTTTCTTTTTTTTTACAAATCTACTAGACATAAAATTGCATTTTGGCTTTTTCCTATCAAAATAGTGACACTTGTCACTAAAGAAAAATGTTTTTTACGCAAAATAGCCAAAAATGGCGAAAAAATGCTAAATTTAACAAAAAAACGAGGGATAGTATGATTAACAAAAGTAAAATGAAAGTTTATGTATTCATACTCGGATTAATGCTTGCCGTCGGGCAGGGGTTTGCTATGGATCCGTGGACTGATCATAAGAGTTCTACGGATCCTGAGAAGGTTAACGACTGTTACCAGATTTATACTCCGGCAGAACTGGCTTGGTTTGCTGCTAAAGTGAATGCGAACCAAACGCCGTATTGTGCAGAAGTCAGGGCTGATTTGAATATGGATGGTTATTTCTGGATTCCGATTTCGTCCAAAGGAACAAAGCGAGCTGTCAATTTTAATGGAAATGGGTTTATCATAAAGAATTTGTACATAAGTGCAGAGGAAATTCTCAATAAATATCCTAAAGATACAGAACTTGCTCAGAATTTGGGTCTTATAGGTGCGTTTATCGGGCATGTTCAGAATGTGATTTTGGAGAATGTAGAAGTTTACGCATATGGTAAGAACTATAAAACAACTGGGGCTAATCCTGTGGAAAAGCCGCTTTCTATAGGTACAGTGGTTGGTTGGCAGAGTGACAAAAATAGTATTGTTGAAAATTGCTATGTGACAGGAAAGATGGTTACAAGTGGTGATGGTCAGTCTGTTGGTGGAATTGTTGGTAATAATGGTGGAGGCACGATAAGGAATTGCTATAGTGCGGTGGATATCGATGCCAATGGAACTGCTTATGTTGGTGGAATAGTTGGTTATACAAAGGCTTTTGACAATGGTGCTGTTGCAACGATATCTTCTTGTGTTTATGCAGGGAATACCCTTTCTAGTACAGGTTCTGGCAAGGCTGGAGCCATTGTCGGCAATCATTACAATGGAAAAACGGAATTTGAGAATGTTTATTATGACAGTGAAAAGTTTGATGATGCCATCGGCAGAACTATGGGTGGCTCTACTACGGGCTCGCCAACGGGAACTACAGAGTTGAATTCAGAATTGATTGCTTGCACGCTTAATGGTGGTGAAATTGTGGATGGGGCTTGTACGGAGGATTCTCCGTGGTCTGCTGGTGCAACAAGCATTTGCTTGGATGGATATGGTGCTGATGGTTACAAGATTACCTTCAATGCAAATGGCGGTTCTTTTGCTGGTGGAACAACATTTGTGAAATATGTAAAGGCTGGGAATACAATCAATAATGATGGCGTTGCTGATCCTACTTGGGCAAATGATGACTATGTATTTGCCGGTTGGTCTGGCGATGCCTATAATAATGCTGCCACAAAAGCAACAACGATTACGGCATCTTGGAACAAGATGCATACGATTACATTCAGTCCTGTTAACGGGGACCTGCACGGAACATTCCCAAATGGATCTTCTGAATCGGTATCAATAAAGATTGAAAATGGAAAGAGAATAGCAGTGCAGGGCTTTGCTAGACCGACTTCATTTATTGATGATCAAAATGTAAAGTATAATTTTATGGGCTGGGCGGATGGAAATGATCCCACAGTGCTTTATGTTGATGAAAATGGGCTTGATAATCTTCCTGTTGCAACGGAAAATATGACTTTGGTTGCTGCGTGGACTACAGTGCCGGTCTATACAGTTCGTTTCTATGAGAACGAATCATCTACGGCTTCGTATGTGAGCTCGGTATATGAAAACGAAAAAGCTAATGAATTGACCATTGATAAAATGGATCCGCATCCAGGTTATACTTTTGAGGGGTGGTTCGAACGCGGCGCAAGTACCTCGTTTAACTTTAATCAAACTATTACTAAAGATGTTAATCTCTATGCTAAATGGGTGAAAAATTCTTATACTGTGAATTATGTACTGAAATGCTCAGACGAATGCTCAAATTCAAATGCAGGCGAGTTTACTGTTGATGGAATGACGCTTTCTGATCCGGTTTGGGATGAAAAACATAGTTTCTTGGGCTGGTATACAGATCCTGAATTTAAGGATAAGAAAACAAGCATTCCTGCTGGTTTAACAGAAAACATTACGCTTTATGCAGAATGGAAATTGATTACTTATGAGATTACATATAGAGCGGGAACTTATGGAATTGGACTTGTTTCTTCTGAGAAAAAGACTCACAATGAAGAATATACATTAAGGGGAGCCTCCTATACGAGAACAGGATATATTCAGGGAGGGTGGAGCACGAAGGATGATGGTTCTGATTTCCTTGCCTTTAATTCGAAGTATGTAGAAAATGCGGATTTAATCTTATATCCATATTGGACATTG
>CACYCZ010000117.1 GCA_902773055.1 uncultured Bacteroidales bacterium | reverse complement strand
GCTGTCTGGACAGATTCGGGCAGGAAGATGGCTATGTCGGTCTTTTCAGAGAATGGGTTGGGGATGTTCTGGGACATGGAGGAGCCGGCCCCCTGCCCTTGATTGAGGGGAAGGGAAAGCGTTTCCTGAGCCCCGTTTTTAAGAGTGCTTCCGTTTTCCTTGGATGCAACGGCCTTCAGCTCATCAACCTCCGCCTTCAGTTCCTTGATGCTCTCCACGAGAATGGGAATCAACTCGGTGTAGTTTACGGACAGATACCCGTTGTCCTGCTCATACACCAGGTCGGGATACACCTGTTGTAGTTCCTGCGCGATGAAGCCGAAGTGGCGCTTCGTCATCACCTGGCTGGGTTTCTCCTCAGGTAGCTCCACCTCATTGCCATACTTGTCGGTATAGGTACCCCGTTCCTTGCCGGCATTCATGTCCTTATAGTGATATGAGATAGGCGTGAGACGCCCCAGCTTGCCAGTGACGCTGCCGTCATCACCACGCTCCGTGTCGGCAATCTCCGTGACGTCCTCCTTCAGGCGGGCATCGCTGCTGTTAGTAACGGTGCCGTTAATCGTTCCGTTAGTAACTTTTACGTTGCCATAAAAGAATCCTGCATAACTGCCATCGATATAGTTATAATAGGGATAGGACGACGAGCCAAATATACCTGCACCATTTACATTGACTATGGGACAGCCAGACACGCCAACAACTTTAGCGGAAGTGCCTCCGGCTACATGTGACTCAACACCAATTACATTTAAACTAGAACTTGTAATATTTGAAACTTCTGCCCGAATACCTGTTGTATTAAATGGTGCATTGTTGTCAGTATCAACGACAAATGAGCCAAGACAATTAGCTGATGAAATAGTGTCTCCTATTATTTTCGTAACAGTACCAACGCCTCTAAATGTTGATACAATTCCACTTTCACCTGTACCTCCTACGGAAAGTGCAGAGGAGAATGAGGGGGCAGAATATCCTATGCCGACATGACCGTTTGCATCGACTTTAACCTGTGCATAACCTACGAATGGCAGGACTGATGCCAAAAGAGAAACAAGAATCTTTTTCATAATAATGTTTGTTTTAAGAGGTTTTACAGATTGCCTCCCAGCGCAAAAATCACCGATTTCATCGGGAGATATGCACTTGGGGAGGTGTAGATTTTATTTAGAAGTTAGATCTCCCCATAGAGATGGTGGTCTCCATAGTAGAGCTCGATAGAGAACATGTCGGCGATGACGCTGTCGCTGAGCTGGAACATGTAGTAGTCAGAAATACAGCTGACTACGTCGTAATAAAGCACTGTGCCGTCTTCGTCGCGAATGACAATGGCGACATCATCCAGTTCGTAGGACGTAGCCAGTACGAATGTGCTACCGTCATAACCTAATTCAGGCAGAAGTTCTTGGCTACGGTGATCCTTGGGACGACCTTCACCTCCATCTTGATATATTTGCAATTGCACACACTCGGGTATTATGTCTTGGAAATACCCACCCCAATTCTGGTCAGCCGAAACTGACATTGAAAACATGGCAAAAAGTGCCACAAAAATAAAACTTTTTCTTTTCATACTTTTTGTTATTTTAAAGAATCTGTGACAAAATTACAAACAAAAAGTGACGTTACAAGCGACTGCTTGTGGACAAAAATGTGGACAAATGACTATTGTGGGATAATTGTAGACTAAAAAGTGGATGGAATTACTGAAGAACTTATAGGACTAGAAGTATCTTTTCCCAATCTGAAGCATTTCCTTTATGACCAGTTGAACGTGTATACATCCTTGCGAAAGCGTGACCTACGGCTGAACGATCTATCAGCAATAATTTTGCTATGTCTGCTTTGGAAAAACCTGACTTGAACAGAAGGCACATTCTGTATTCGTGTTCACTGATACGGCAAAGATTTGTCAAATTCTTTTTAAAATTCATAAAATAATTAGTTTCAGCTGATGCAATGAGTTCAGCCCATTTCTCTGCTGGCACAACTTTCTTCTCCTTGGCTGACTGGGCAAAGAAGATATAAATGGATGTTTCTGAAAAAGAGTAAACAGCTTCTTCTTGGTCCTTCTGGCGATTTGCAGCGCGCCGAAAAGCATGTTCAAGTGCAACCTTTTCATCTGATAGCTTAGAAATCTGAGACTCCAACTCTGTTCGTATCGAAAGGCGATCCTTGTCGGTTTCCTGCAACTGATGCGTTATCGCAGCGATTTCCTTTTCATACTTGGCCTGTTTTTCTTTCAACTTTTCAGCATTACCAATTTTAGATTGTTCCTCCAATTTCGAATTCAGTTCCTCAAGTCGCTGATTAGCAATCTTTTGTCGGCGGACTAGACCGCGAATGATAAAGAATGCAGCAATGACTGCCATTATGGAAAATAATGATATAATATTAATCGTATTTTGCTTTTTTGTATTTGCCAACTCAAGGTCTGAGTTCTTTTGCTTGTGCTTCTGATAGTTGTAGGCGGCATGCATGCGGGCGACAGTCTCGGCATTGTCACGGGCACGGATGGAATCGTCGAGGAGTTTGTAT
>CACYCZ010000116.1 GCA_902773055.1 uncultured Bacteroidales bacterium | reverse complement strand
GAAAGTTCATAATGGGCTTTGCGGCTTGCCTTAGGCAGCAGGGAGAGACTGCCCAGATATGCATAATAGAACGCATTGACCGAATAGCCAATGGTCTTCAAGTTCAGCTGAACCAATTTTCTGCCGTCCTCACCATAGTCGTGGCTCTCGGTCATTTCCTTCACCGTGCCGACGATCTCCTCCACGTCGTCGTAAAGCGACATATAATAGGCCGAAAAAGCCTTCAGTTCCTCCTGCTTGACACCATAGTATGACAGCACATAGTTTTGGATGGGGTCCATCTCGAAATCGGGAGCCGGGAAAGTCTTTTTATACTTCTCGATATCCCTGCCTGTCTTGGACAGGAAAGCCGTCATGCCCTTCTCCAGTCCAAGCAGTTCCCTGTCGTCGTGTACCCTGTCGACTGCTGCAAAAAACGATGCACAGTTGTCGGATATATCCTGGCATATGTCCTCCAGCTGGTCCACAGCCCCCATGACATTGGCCTGCCGGGTGGCAACCTCTTCACAGGTCACATTGGCAATATGCCTCACAACGACATAATCCACAGCCACAAAAGCCAGCAACAAGCCCAACACAACGGCGGCCTTTATCAGCCATCTCCTGAGAGGGAGAGCAGGACGGCTCTTCAGGTAACCCTTGAGCCGCTGCATCTGCAGGTCAAAATATTCCTTGCTCGCAGAGGTAATAGCCTGATAGTTTTTCAGGTCCTCCATACCCTGAGGCATCTCGTCGGGCCACACAAAACCGTCAAGCATGACAGGAATGATATTCCTGCCGTGGCGGATGGCACATAATGTTTCACGGCGTATCCAGTCCTCTTCGTCGGCACAGCGTTCGAGTGCATTCTCCGGCAGCACCAGAATAAAATCCTTACACCGCCCTATCACCTCCAGCAACTGCTCATTGAACTTGCCCGAGGTCAGCGTATCAACGTCGAAGAACACCCTATAGCCAGCTCCTCTCAACTTCTCAGCGATGAGGTTCGCCGTATCATACGCCGTACGGCGATAACTGACAAAAACATCATATTTCCTATCTTTCATATACAGTACATTTTGTTCGTTATTCTATCATGAGGCGCTTTTTGTCCTCCGGGGTCAGTTTCCTGTTCTTCAGCCGCTCCCTGGTCCTGTTGATCAGCGTCTGCAAATCCACAGGTACATCATTGATATCTATTCCTCTGTATCGCGTTGCAACAACCGATTGACCGCCATGAATAAAATAAGGTCTATCAAAACATTTTTTAGTTTCCACGATTGCCTCCGATGCCACATCTATGATATCATAGTTAGAGCCTCTCCATGCCAGGAGGAACTGCCCGTTGCCTGGACAGAACGACAAGTATTCATACTTTTTCCCGTTTTCAATCGTTTTCAATTCTCTGTAGGTCAGAGCATCCCACAAAGTAATCATCTTACCATAATTATTACCTGTTGCAATATATTTGCCGTCAGGGCTGAATGCTACAGACAGGCAATGATCTTTAAATTTCCATTCATGTATCTTCTGCCAAGACCTGGTGTCCCACACTGTAAGAATATTTTCTTTATACCTATAAGTAGCCAATTTGCTGTCATCAGGACTAAATGACTTCAAATCATCTTCTTCAGGCAATACCATCATCACTTCACCTGTCTCTGAATCCAAAACGAAAACGGACGGAAGTTTATGCAGCCTCAAACCAGGACTTATTGCTAACCATTCACTATTATGGCTAAACATATAGTTACTATAAGGTACTCGGTATAATTCTCTCTTTGCTTTTGAATCCCATACTTGCAAAGAACTCCCTTTTTTTGATTTCATATTAAACACTATTTTTGAATCATCAGGACTATATCTCATTGATTTAATTTCTGGTAACTTATATATTTTACACTCTCCTTTATGCCTACCGCTGTTGTCGAGTGACCATATATAAGCTTCCTTTTCAAAGTTACCAACAACAATCTCTTCGCCATCCTTACTATATTTCACAGATAATGCCAGTATTCCTGATTGGCTTTCTACCTTTAATGTATCTACAATACTCCAATTATCGGTATTATATATTACAGCACACACAAACGGCTGATTATCTACGCCTACAGCAAGGAAATTACCATCAGGACTATACGAAAAGTCAGAAACACTCCCTTTTGATTTTAAAATCTTTATACTATGCCCATTGTCTTTCATATCAAATATATGTATCTCCGATTCAATAATCCTCTGACCATCTAAAATTGTATAATACACAGCGCACTGATTTTTATCCCAATTATAAGATATCAGTTCTGAAGATTTTAATTCCAATCTTCTAACTTCACCATATGTCATCGTATCCCAAAATATAATATCGCTAATATCATTGCCCCCACGGGATACTAAATATTTACCATCTTTACTATATATTATGTCAAGAGCACCTGAATCATATGCTTTCCAACAATGAACTAAATTCCAATTTACAGCATCCCAAATGACGATCATTCCATCAGCTGACAGAGAAGCCACATACCGGTTATTAGGACTGTAAGCTATTGACCTAATCACATCAGTGTGTCCTTTTAATATCTTACAGGAACGAGTTTCAATATTTTGAACAACTATCGTTCCGTCATAATGACCTGTTAGCATCACATCTTCTTCAGGACTACATACAACGGATGTTATATAATTCTCATTCTCACTGAATTTGTCATAATAGAAATAAGGCTCATCACCATCCCATATAAAAACACCAGCACTTGTTGTACCTATCAAATCATTCTTAACAGGAGATAATTGTACTCTTAGCATTCCATCAGTAATATCACTTTTTTCCCTATCCGCAGTCACATATGATAATTTCCTTCCATACAAAGAACACTCTAACCATTCTTGCCCATTTGATTTAACAGCATATAAATCAGTAGTGCCACCATAAATATCTTGGTATTCTACAGGCAGTTTTTTTATCTCAATGCCGCCATTTGTTCCTAATATGACATTTCTACTATCTGGGGTAAAAGCATACACATCACCTCCTTTATAAGTGCCAAAAACCGTCATAAGGTTTGTAGCCAATATATATATTTCATTCCAACAAAAAACTGCAGCAAAATGTTGATCCGGACTCATCACAGCTTTCTTAACATATTGATATGGAAACTGATGCCTGCCCAGCTCTTCCCCCGTTGAGGCAGACCATACCCGCGCCGTAAAATCGTCTGCTGCCGATATGACATAACGGCCATCCGAACTGAACCGCGCAGAGTTAACAGGACCTTTATGCCTCATAACATGAAGCTGTTCGCCCGTCGTTGCATTCCAGATCCTGATTGTAGAATCTTTCGAAGCCGTGACAATCAATGAACTGTCGGGAGAAATATCTATGTCACTTATATCAGCCGTATGACCGACTAATTTCTTATCCTCCTCATCTGTCAGATATTTTATTTTAACCTCATTATATGACTTCACAAGTTTATATCTGCCGTAGAGGTCATCATGACGACATTCCTCTCCTGTCACTACGTTGTAGGCAGTTTTAGAGCCATACACGGAGGTTACAATCACTTCATCGCTTCTTGCTGAAGAGAATTCCAATCCTGTTATGGTTATATATGTCTTAATTGAGCACAACTCCTCACCACTGTCGACATTCCAGCAATGTATTTTTTTATACGCTCTTCCAGCCAGATACTTCCCATCCGGGCTTACTGCTACAACTGTTGGAGTAGTGTCTACCTTAAACTGTCTGTTCTTATTCCCCGCAGCTTTTCTTAACAACGCTTCTGCCTCGGGGATGAAAGGCTTATCGGGATGGGACAGGTCTGTCGGCAGGATTTCCAACGCAGCAAGACTCGCCGTAACAGGATCATCTTCCGCCTCTTCCCTGGCCAGAATGGAAGTGCACCTGAATTCTGCGGCTTTCCTGCCCTGTTTCGCCAGCTGCTCCAGCCGCTGCTGTTCAAGCAGGGCATCATTCATACGCTGCAATTCTCGGATCTTGGCAGCCTGCTCCTGTAAGCGCTTCAAATTTAAGCTGTCTATTTCCTTATTCTTTGAAAACAGCACCGCCTGCTTCTCCTTGTCTTTCAACAACACAGCCTCTTGCTTCTCCTTCTCTTTCAACAAGACAGCCTCTTTCTTCTCAGCTTCTTTTCTTGCAAACTCGTTCATGACTGTCGCTGTCAATCCAAAAACCAGCAAGGCGGCAGCAAGAGGCGCGACAACATAGCCCAACAACCTTCTACGTTGCTCACGCTTACGCTTAAACTCAGCCAATGGCGCGCAGAAGGAATCATGAATCAACTCAATACGATAACCACCTCCGTCAGATGACGTCGATGTACGTTGCAGTATGCGCCTATCTCCTTCCAGCAATTCCCTTCCCCGGGGAACATAGTGGAAAAATTCAGTCTCCGAAACAGAGTTGCGCCGACCGGAACTGTCGACCAGATTGTCTTCTATAAATGATTTCGCCCTGTTGGAAAATCCCAGTGTGGCCTCCTTGTAGAACTGTTCAAAGGGATTGTCGTTCATAAAACGATTTACTATATCCAGAGAGATACAGGGGGTATTTGATTTCCGGTATTCACTGAAAATACGGCTGCAAAGCAATGAAATAATGTTTGTACTGAAACTCCCGTCCTCGTTGCACGATTTCCGGGTTATGGCTGATACGACATCATCCTGCTCCTCCGGCAGGAAGAGCCCCTCGCCGGGGGTAAGTATAGCCATCCGCGCCCCTTGGTCGCTGAGAGAGCGCAGCCTGTAGCGGCAACGCTTCAACTCGGCCAGGAAATGATTGTCGATGCTGTCCTCCAGCCTGTACAGGTCATCTTCACGGATAGAAACGACAAAGCGGAAATTAAAATCATACTGATATAACCTGCCGTCGACCGTCTTGTCGGCAAGGGCATGATTCTCGTCTGCCATGAAATGAATCTGCCTCAACAGGGCTTCGGCTTCCTTGCGGGTGTCGCGCTCACGATAAGCCTCTTCAAACTGGTCAAGCACAAGAACCGGGAACAGGCTGTGGCCGTCGCTGTCATAAAAACGCGTACGGGCAAAATAGCTCCACAGATACTCGGTGGCCTGCTTGTCGCTGGGCATAGAAACGACATCAAACGTCTCTATCCGCCCCCTGTCTTTCATGGCATGCTCAATCTTAGAGACAATACACTGCTGGAAAGTCGTTCCCTTGGCATCCATGGCAAGCCTGATGCTGACAGGCAGATAATGCATGGCTCGGAGACGGGGGAAGACTCCGGCATTAAGCAACGACGTCTTGCCTATTCCACTCTTGCCATAGAGCGTTACAAAGATATTGTCATCAATAAGCTGGGTGACATCGTAGCTTTCATTGTCACGCCCGCAGAACTTCAATTGTACTTTGCTGGTTTCGGGATCCTGATAAGAGGCTAAGCCCGCCCAAGGGTTATATGTCATATTACTCATCTGTGTCTTGCTTTAAATATTCGTTCAATGCATCTTTCAGTCTGTTCAAACCATCTGCTTCCATCATGTCTATACCTGTTAGCGGACTGTTGATGATAAATTTAAACTGCTGGGTATGGTAGCCGGCCCGCAAGCTGTAGCCGTTGACGGCAAGAGGCAGGACAGCCTTGTTCTGCAACTGAACAGCCATGCGCCATTCATCATTATAATAGTTGTCGGTTTTCCCCTTTGTCAGGTCATCGGCCACACAAGGTGTCAGCAGAGGAATAAAGACTTTGGCCTCGCCTATGGCTTTCTCTATTTCGTGGTCGTAATTGTCGGCTCCTTTCAGCCGGACATTGTCGAACCATACATTATAGCCCTGACGGCGGAGGATAAAGAATATCTGACTCGCCATGATTACATCCTCACTGCAATAAGACAAGAACACCCCACCCCGCCTGCGGCTTCTCAGAATGATTTCACGGAAAGGATTGTCAGCGTCGGTAGAGGTCAGTACACGGGTGATTTCATCCATGAACACCCGGGCGTCCTCGTGGCGATATATCCGGGCATCCTTGAGGAAAAGTTCAAGCGCTTTGTCGCTCTGGTTTTCCATATTGAGCATAAAGGCCACCTGCCCCTCACTCAAATGGTCGATTTCACGCTTGAAGATATACCAGAAGAAACGAAAATACCAATTGTCAAACTTACAGCCCAGTGCCAACAGCTTCTTGTTGCGGATATAACGCATCATGGGATCATCCTTGGGCATCTGGATCCATTTTTCTATAATCTGAATAGCATCGTCGTCGGTGCGCACAAAGTTGCGCACAACGTTTTTCTCGGCCTTTCCAAAGATATAGAACAGCGTGGGCTCCATATATTGTTTCCCGTTGCGACATTCCTGCAGAGCATTTCTGAAACTGTCCAAAGACATCTTGTCGTCTATGTTTACAACACGGTAACGACCGGCACCCCAGACGTGTTCCATCAAATGCTCCATATAGCCGTCAAATGTCGTTGTCAGCACAAAACGAAACAGGCGGGTCCCTATCAGGCTTACCAGCTCGGGCGACATGTCCTTAATGTCGTATGTCCAATCATCGGGCGAATTCAACAAATTACGTATCACATCTACATCTCTGCCTGATTGCTTTACCAATTCGTTAAAATCCCTATAATTGGACTTCAAACTACTGTTTAACGCACGGAGAATATACTGATTGACATCTCCTGAAGGCTCCTCCGCTTTGTTCATAATTACCTCGCTGCCGACAACCAGGATATAATCGTTATTAAAAACGTCTTCAACAAACTGCTCCTGGCTGAAGACAGCCTCCTGCTGCTGAACGATACGGTTACTGATATTTTCTTTCGGTTTAAATCCCATAATCTATTGGTTGGCTATATTATATTCTAACAACTATCGAGTCCATAAGTGTGCTATTTCTATCACCTCACAAACATATTACTTCTGATTACGCTTCCTGATGATGTCAAAACCTAATTTCTGCACCAGGCGGATAGTATCAAGCGCCATACGGCGGTCGTATTCCTTCTCGCTGTCAGGCAACGAGGTGTAGGGTATCAGGTCTGGATGTTTCAGGGCTGCATCGTCACGACAGGGACCATAAGTCCAGCCCTCCTGAGCACGGATAGACGCCCATACGTCATGGGCATTTTCGGCAATAGCCTCCTGCAACGCCACAAGCGTGTCGGTCAACTCAACATCGTCGAGATTGACGGGATGAGGCACATAGTCTTCAACCGACTGAAGCACACGGACCATATAGTTTGACGACTCGTTCCACGCCCGGAGAAACTTGTCGCGCGGAACCGTTACCAAAGCTGCCGGCTCTGCCGAATCAAACAACTGAACCCCGGTATCATCAACAGACAGGACAACGACGGCATGATTGGGAGCATCGGCAACATCGGTCCTCCCTTCATACAATTTGTCGCTGTCTACTGCTACCAACACATCGTTGTCAATCTGCAAAGCCTGAACGATGTCGTCTAAAACGGCATCATACTGATGGGTAACCATGAGACCGTGACGGGCAAGCAACAGCCCTATGGCATACAGAGGGGTGCCCTGAGGAGTCAGCCACCGGTTCTGACGGGCCAGTTCCAGCAAATCTTTTTCTACGAAATCTATCCCCCTGCGATGCAAGACATAAGCCTCACACAACACACTACATATATTGTCGCCGCTCTCAGCCGCCAGCTCAAGCATAGGCAGTACGTCATAGACGGCATCAGCATTTCCTTCCACGTCAAGGGCTATTTTCAGTGTCTCTCTCAATTCTGGATCCGTTTTGAGACTATTCAACACCTTGAGAGTTTCTGCCTCAGTGGTTTTTCCATCAAGATAAGCCGCCAACAGCTCATCGGATATTTTATCTTTTCTTGCCATATTCTTTTATGTCGTTTAATGCGACTTGAGCCAATTGAGCCATGGCCCGCCGCTTGATATTATATAAGTTTGCCGTTGTAACATTCATCTCGGATGCCAGACGTTCTGGCTCCCATCCTTCCAAGACAAGCCGACGTATAACCATGACATACCGCTTATTAGGCATGCTGTCAAACAGATGCTCTATATCGTTCTCTGCCAGCGGAGCGTCCAAGGAAACTGATTCCCGGACACTGGCATCAATAGGTTGCCGACTAATATTTTCCACCATGCTGCTGCGCTTCTTGATAAAAAACCGGATGGATAAGACCTTGAGCCATTGATATACAGAACTGCGGAACTGAAAACTGCGCAATTTAACGGCATCTTCAGCCATAAGATATACATATAATTCGTTTACCATTTCATCATAATCGACGCAATAGCCAAACACTTGTCTCATAATACTGATAAACAATGGCCTGCAACGGACAAAAAAGAATTCCTCCGTCACCTTGTTGTCCCGGTCTATTAATCCTTGTATTATTTCAGTATCAGTCATTTTCTCGTGTCATTTTCATTATCCATGGAATATAACGGGCGAATTCCTTATCCAGTTCCTTGATGATATTCAACTGGTCAAACGGCCGAATATCATGATGAATAAAAAGTTTTTTATTATTATTCAGTTCTGAGGCATATTCACCATGTTCATACTTATCCTCTTCGTTGCGGGCTTTGCGGTAACCCATAAGCAACTTTTCTACATTCCAACGATTGTGCTCAACCTTTGCCAATTCGTTCACTTCTTCTTCAGACAGTTGCCGATCGTCACATGACTGGTCGCAGATATCCAGTTTACGCATGGAACGGAGGGATGTCAGCTTTATTTTCATAGCATATGCGTTATAGATATTTGACCATTTCAACGCTACCGTAAGCTTATCCCAGAATACTTCCGCATCTGCCAATAACCTGTCTCGGGGAATAGCATCAAGGGCCAGCTTGCTTTTGAACTTATAAGTACTATAGTCTGCTGTTTCATACAAATAATTAATAAGTTTGGCCTGTTTCAGTGAGTACTCATCATCGCAATAGGCGGTCTTGTTCATTCCGAACGGATAAACATTGGCATAGCGCGCATTACATCTTTTCTGCACTATACCTTCACCCTTTTGCACTCGACTATATACCATTTTATCATCTTCTGCCCTTTGGTCGGCTTTTCGCAGATTGGTGACAAAATTATCCGAGCGGTCCTGCCGGATGAACACAGGGACCTCCATTTCATAAACGGCATCTGGCATATTCATTCCCATCACAAAATTCTGCCGCTGATCTGCTTGAGCCAGAAAGATGGAAAAATATTGTTTTTTGCCGTGTTCTGTCGCCCATATAGTGATTCTGTCTTGTATATTTTTTGAGAAAACATCCCCCTTTATAAATTCGAATTCCACATCAAGGAAGCCAGAATTACCATTGCACCTGTCAAAACAAACGTATTCATCCCGAATACCCTCTGGCTCGCGATCCTGGGCTTCGGTCATATCGTAATAGTAAAACGGCTGTATCTCAAAGAAGTGTCTATTGCGTATGATAAATTCCTCTTTTTCCTTGTCGGCATTCCTATCAATGAACGTAATACGCGTTTTAGCCTTATGAGCATTCGGGAAGTGAAGTATATGGGCTGCCTCCATAGCAAAAGCCACAGCAAAATTTGTCGTTCCAACAAAGACCAGATGAACATAACGGTCATCGTCAGAGGAAATTCCCTGTCCATATATACAGGGATATTTGCATGGCGAAGCGGGACTATTCAAGTCCCTATACTCCTGTTTGACAAAAATCTGATTAGCCCATCCCGTAAAGATATTATATGGCATAAATTCAATACCCAGCTTACTTACTTCCTGAAATATTTCAGAAGTCTTAAAGGCCGCATACGTGTCTAAATCCTTGAAAAAGCAGGTAATCCTGTTGGGGCGTTGATCTGACTGCAACTTATTCAAATAACTGCAAATGCTGTCCATACACTCTACATTAACAGCATCATGAGCAGGCAACTCATGGTTTCCAACTACATATACTTGCTCAGCCGTCTCCAAATGAATCTTTTGATAAGCATCTGCAGAAACCCGGTGACCATAATTTATAATGATTCTGTTCATCTGTTTTTCCGAGAATGATTTCTGCAATTTTTCCCTGATGCGTACGACCTCATAGGATGTCAATATAAGTACATATGCATCTTTGTCTTTTTCTAATATATGGGTTATTATTGATGGCAGGATTTCATCATAGCCCATAATCACATAATGACCCGAAATCAAATAATGAATATGACCCTCCTTATAATCCTCAACCCGGCGACCTAGCATATTGGTCATGACAGAGATAATCATGCCCGTAAATATGATAACACCTGCTATATATATTAGACATGCTACAAATACTGCCTTTCCATCAATCTCCTTACAATTGTAAACAGAAGAGAACGCATTATCGTCAATAAGGAGATATAGAGGAAACAGCAATAAGTTTATCTGTTTTTTGTCACAAATCTTCTGCCAGTTGCCACCAAATATTTCTAATAATACAAATGACAAACAATACACCACCAAAAGTATCCCGAACAATATAAGGACTTGTCTGAGTGAGTCATGAGATAAAATTCGGTCAAATATCAGCCAACGGCTTTTACAGCGTTTTTCTTTCATCTGCGAATTCTATTTGCGTTTAATTATTTCATTCAATGCTTCCTCATATCTTTTGCAAACCTCTGCATACTTTGCTTCTTTTTGAATAAATACAGCTATCTGCTCCTCCAGGAATTTTATACGCTTTTCATCTGATTCCATCCCTGTACTGCCATCTCTATTAGCTGTTAAAGATTCAAGATGTTCTTTGTACTCATTGCATAATCGGCCATATTCTTTTTCATAAGCCTGAAAAGCCGATATCTGCTTTTCAAGAAACACGAAAAATTTCTCCATGCAATCAGCACTTTGCCGCCTCTTATAATTCTCAACTTCTCTCTTTTCATTCAACCATAGTTCTTGCAGCTTCATCTCATTCTGCATTTTTTCCAAATACAAAAACACATATGCTACAACCACGGATATAAGAACAATAGCACCGCAAATAATTGATGTAACCGCTATATTCTGAAATGGAGTATCCGTCGTAATTGACGGGCAACAAACTCTTGATTTTGCAACCTCTATTATAGAAGAGACATTCATCACTATAATATCACTAAAAAACATAATAATTGTTTTCTTTTAACTTTTTTCAATAAAATAATTCCTATTCACATATTATCCTTACATCAGCAATTAGGACAAGTAATCCTATATTAACAAATAAAATCTGCACACTCTAACATTTTTTGTTATCATGGTGTGCAGATTTTAAGTATTATAAAAATTGTTACTAATTTCAGATACTGGGTTTTATTTTGTATCTGAAAATATTACAGAACGCCTATTTTACATCCTTCTCGCTATTCCAAAGCAATGCACAAAGGATGATGCCTACGGCACTACCTATGGCAAACATCATATTAGCTGTATCCCAACTGCTCTCTGCAATATGGCCAATAACAATCTTGGAACACAGGGAGTCACCAAATAGATAACCGAACAGACCAACAAAGCCTGCTGCTGTTCCTGCGGCATTCTTGGGAACAGTATTCAGAGCCTGCACGCCAATTAAGGCTACAGGACCATATATAAAGAATCCTATAACAACCAATGCTGTATATACCAATGCTTTGGTAACAACAGGATTGCCACCGCCTAACGCAGGTGCTTGCCAATAGAGAATTGTACCAATGAATACCATAATCATACATATAACATTGGGGGGGGCGCAACGACCTTTAAAGAATTTAGCAGATATCCATCCCATAAATATTGTTCCCACAGCTCCTACATAGTTATGTACGGAGAATGCCAATTTACATTCAGAGGCATCCATGATACCAGCTTCCTGCAAATACGTAGGTGACCAGTCTCCTACTCCATAACGAACCATATAAACCAAAACATTGCTAATTGCTATGACCCAGAGCAGTTTGTTCTTCAAGACATAGTCTACAAAAAGTGTCTTAAAGGGCAGTTTTTCCCCCACTGTATCCTTTGAGGACTTCACTCCACTGAAATCCTGACGGTATTCCTGAATGGAGGGCAAACCGCATGATTCAGGCGTATCACGCATGGACCACCAGCAGAAAACAACAATCAGTAAAGCAACAAGTGATGGAATAATGAAATTTGCACGCCAAGTTTCACCTATTCCCATTGAACCGAATATAACAACACCTGCCATTGCCAGCAGACCGAGTGAGCCACTGCCAATAGTGTGGGAAGTATTCCAAATTGACATTTTGAAACTACGTTCATTCTGAGAGAACCAATGTGCCATGATTCTGCCACACGGAGGCCATCCCATACCTGAAAGCCAACCTACAATGAGCATAAACGCAAAGATAATCGCAGCATTCATTGCCATATTGGATGCACTGAACGGGAACAAGCCTACGCATATCATTGTCATGGCTGACAATACCAGACCGACACACAAGAATTTACGTGCATCGGAACGGTCAGATACTGTACCCATAATAAATTTACTGAAAGCATATGCAATTGATACAGCTGACATGGCTATACCTACTTTCCCCTTATCTATCAGCCCCTGATTAATCATATCTGGAGCTGCCAACGACAAATTCTTTCGTACCAGATAATAACCAGCATACCCCATGAAAGCACCCATAAACACTTTCAATCGCATTGAGGAATACACTTTATTAATTTTTTCTTTAGGCAACAATGGTTTTGCTGCAGGTGGATCAAGAAATCTAGACATAATATTAAGTTTTTAATTGTTAAAAATTGAACTGATTAAATAGTTGTGCTTAGTTGCGTAATTATAATCTTCTATAACGACAAGTATGCAATCCTTGATTAATGCTAACGGAGTTTTCAACAGTTTGCCGTCTCGAACTTTCATGAATTGAATTGGCATATATTGTTCAAGCATTCCCATGGGAATATCCACATTATCCATATTGGATATCAATGTCGTAATAGCTTCTTGAACACGATGGTCTCCCATATAATAGCGACAACGGTCAGAATAACTGTATTTACGTGCTAAGGCTATCTCTTTTTCGGAACCATGATAATATTTTTTCCAGTCCTTAGGATTTTCCACCATAACGTCATCCAATACCTGAATAAAGTGAGAGCGTAAGGCATCATTATCTATCAACTCTTCTTCCATTTTAGCCAAGGCAAACAAGGCCCGGCGCGCAGCAAATGTCAGGGCCGGCCCTACTTTCAAGATAGCTATGCCGTCTTCAACCATTTCCCGGAGGCTCTGAGGTGACTGATAATCTGTAGAATGTCCTTCAAAGAGCAAATTCGGATATTCTTTTAGTTTTTCGGTAAGAGGGAAAGCATCTATACGGTTATATTTATGTACTTCTCCGTCACCAAATTCAACTCCTGGCTGAACTACGACAGCTATTACATATTTGAACAATTCTAATATACCCAACTTCTCAAACTCTGTCTTATATGCATCAATCGTCGCTGCAAAATCATCAGGAGAAGTAATATGCATTCCTTCTTCCTCCTGAGCACCACCAGGAATAGGCACCTCACTACCAATAATAAATACAGGATGAACTGCATCTGGATTCTGCTTCTGAAGTTCAAGAAAAGCATCTTCACAAACTTTCATCAGTATTGCTCCACGGTGAGCTATAGTATTGTTGCTTAAAGGAACTGTCCTATCATCATCTGCAACACGCATACTTGTATCCAAATGTATCTTAGTGAAACCTGCCAATACACATTGACGCACTAATTCTTTGGAATACTCAATGGCTGTCTTCTCAGGCAGATTCTGCCACGGCTGAGGACCTAAATGATCACCACCCAGAATGATATTGGCTTTATCATAACCAACTTCATCTGCGATATGGTAGATATAATCTCTGAAATCCGCAGGTTTCATCCCTATATATCCACCAAATTGATTAACCTGATTGCTTGTTGCCTCAATCAAGACTTTATCCTCAAATCTTTTAGACTGTTCAAAGATAGACTCAATTACGAAACGGTTGCTGCAACAAAAAGAAGGTATACCAGCAGGCAGTCCCTGCTGACGTCTTTGAGCCAATTTAATCAAGGGATTCAGCATAACTCCTTCTATTTATTTTGGGCTATTTCCAGCAATTCGCCTAATTCCTTTATATTTTCAGCTATAAGATCTGGTTGTTTAGGAGCAGCTTTGGCAACTTCAATCGTTGTTTCTCCAGAAAGAACCAGACAACCAAAAGCATTAGCGTTGTGAGCCATAGCAATATCTGTATATATACGGTCTCCTACCATAGCTATTTCCTCTGGCCTGAGATTACGTTGCTGCTGAATACCAACCAACATATTGGGGTCAGGCTTGCCCAGAGTGATATCAGGCTGACGACCTGTCGCACTTTCCAGACACTTACAAATAGAGCCACAATCCACCAAAATTGTTTTCTCATTGGTCGGACATACCCTGTCAGGATTTGTAGCAATATAAGGTATTTTCTGCGATATCCACCATGCTGCCCGACAGAGACGAGAATAGGTTAATGTCATGTCAAAAGCTGCAACAATGATGTCTGGAACATCATTAGGATCATCAGTTGCAGAAATAAAACCCACCTTTTCAAACTGAGATATCATGCTTGGAGTACCCAACAAGAAGAGTTTTTTTGCCTGTGGATAATGAGCATGAATATAATCGATTGTGGCAATCGTTGTATTGTATATCTCCTCTTCTGTGGCATTAATACCCATCTTTGCCAATTTCTTCAAATAATCATCTATTGATTTTGAAGGATTGTTGGTCAGAAAGGAATACGAGATTCCCATTTCGTGGAGTTTGTTCAGAAAAGGAATGGTAAAGGGAAACAGCGTATTTCCCATATATATTGTACCATCCATATCTAATGCCACATGTTTTATCTTAGCTAGTTTTTCTTTTAATTCCTTATCCATAATTATATCATTTTATTCTTCAGTATCACCATATGCATCAGCCTTAGCATTCCACATCAACATAAAGATAAATGTTGTAATAACAGCAATACCTATCATAGCCATAAATACATAATCCCAACTTTTATCTGGATTAACTCCATTCATAAAATCAATAAACATGCCCACTCCCAGGCCAGAGACGAGACCACTTGCATATGCAAACATACCGATCAAACCGTTTGCCGTTGCAGCCGCACGATTTGTAGCCTGATTTGAAGCAGAAATGCCTATCAAGGCCTGAGGACCATATATGCAGAATCCTGCCATTGCGAGACATAGCACCATCGGAACCATTGCTGTACCTTGTGGTAACGAGAGGAAAATAGTCATGAAGATAGCTACACCTATCATACAGTATACACATGTACGATGCGCTTTTCCTTTCAGCCATTTATCTGTTGCCCAGCCCCAGAACAGCATTCCTATAACACCAAATATTTCAAAAACAGCAACAGTCCATCCTGCATTTGCTAAAGACATATGACGAGCCTCTTTTAAGAAAGTTGGTCCCCAGTCAAGAACGGCAAAGCGCACAATGTATACGAAGAAGTCAGCTACCGCAAGGATCCAAATCCACTTGTTACGGAAAACCATACGCTTTACAAATGCCTTGTACTCTGCGCCGCCTTCTTTACCTTTCTTATTTACTTTATGAATTTCCGGCAATCCAACAGAAGATGGGGTATCACGCAAGAAAACAAATATTCCCAATGCGCCAGCCAATGCTATAGTAGCCGGTATCCAAAAACAATATTTCCATGCTCCTATATGGGCAGCCGATTCTACGACACCCTGCATACGCATCGCATCCGACATGTCTATATTCAAATTAGCTGCAATAGAAGCTACAATATCAGGATTGGCGGCCATATTCGTGCCAAACGTCCCCATAATATAACCACACAGGATAGCGACAATACTTGCTCCTACAGAATGGCTGGTATTCCAGATAGACATTTTTGTTGCCAATTCATTGGCAGGAACCCAATGGGTCAACAAACGGTTGCACGGAGGGAATCCTGCACCTTGAAATAAATTGTTCAAAAGAACAATGACACCAAATATCAATACCATCGTATTGACAAACTGCGGGCCACCAGTCTCACCCGTAATCAGCGTACTCAGGTCGGCACCAAATCCAAAAGCATAGTTAGCTATTGCACAAAGGAGCAAACCTATTGCCATATGATAACGGGCATTTACGCGGTCTGCAATAAAGCCATTAAGGAAACGTGACAAACCATAGACAATTGTCACCAATGTCATGATTATACCAAAACTTGTTTTTGTAATGCCATATTCCGCACTCAAACCCGGTATAGCAAAAGAAAAGTTCTTACGAACAAAATAGTAAAAGGCATAGCCAATCATCGTGGCGATAATTGTACGCCATTGCCAATAGGCAAAAGATTTTGTAGTCTTAGTCATATTTTTAATTTTATTATTTTATTTCCCATATTCCATTTCTGCCAAACACACCATCCAGCCATTCTTCAAACTTACCCATACGCAATGCAATATCAAGTATGGTATAACGACGGCGAATATGTTGTGCACGGCAAATTGTATTACGAAGCTGTAAACGATCCAAATCAATATCTTCTGGCATTGTAGGAGCTCCTACAGCCCTAAACCGACGTATAGTTTCCTCTACAGATATCAATTGCTTCTCCAGTTTAGCTTTCAGAGCAATCCAATTATCGCGGATTAGCGTCAATTCCCTACGGAGTTGTTCCGGTGTAACATACTTGGCAGCAATCTCTCCCGCACAGAAATCTTCAAAGCCTGTTCCGCTAAACAATTTTTTGGAGAAAGCAGTCTGCTCTTCCAACGAAGGCCATAACGCAACGCAGGCATCAATATCCAATCGTTGCATGTCCGTTTTCAAAAACTGCTCATAAAATGAGAGAGAGAGCAATGTACCGATGCTTACTTGGAAGCCATGCGACGGTGCCATTCCATTTTTCATCACGAAATGATCCATATTCAGCATATGGCTGATTTGATGCTCGGCCCCACTCGCTGGACGACTTGTTTTAGGATATGCCTGTAAAGCAAACCCTCCAAGGAACAAACCTTCAATCAAGCGTTTCAGTGCATCCGGTTCACCGGCTTTAGCTCCGGCAGGATCTGCCAATGCTTCACGCAATCCGCCCTGAACTATGCCCCAAGATAGAGGATCTATTGGCTCATTACCTATCAAGTCAGCCACTATCCAGTCAGCACCACAGGCAACCTTGGCATATAAATCCCCATAACCACTAGCAGTCATGGCACTTGGCGCTGTTGCTATTACATTGACATCAGCAACCACCGCCCGAGGAGCTGCGCATCCAAAGGTCTGCTTAGCACCATCTCGGGTAATTGAGGCTCCAAATGCAACATATCCATCCATTGAAGCTGCCGTACCAACTATCATATAGGGACGCCCTTGATGAAATGAAGACAATTTTGTTGTATCATTAATTGTACCGGAGCCAACAGCCACTGCTATTGCGTCAGTTTTTGACAATACCTCATCCAAGCGTTCTATATACTTCCATTCAGCATGCATATCCGGTTCGTTAAAGATATATGGTTCCTCCACATTTACACCGGCATTACGCAATATATTCTGTACATCACTGCCTGCAACTTTAAATGTTGTCATATCAGCGACAACGATAGCGCGTTTCCCAGGGAACTGCTCCTTGAAAACATCTGCGACCTGAGGCAATATTCCTTGTCCTAACAACAGAGCCTTTGTCTGCGTCGCATTATCTAAAGCTACTTTAACTCTATCCATGTATTACCACGATGTAATAACCATAAAGACCCGTTTTTGCCTTTTAATGAACAATCACGGATCTTTAACGCTTATTTTTTGTTAAGTTCAATTGTTTTTTCAACATCCAATGCTTCAGCTAAAATTGAAATAGGATTCAAGACTTTGGCTGATGTAGACATTTCTATCTGCCATTTACATGTTTCACAGTCTGTTATGACATTGTCCACATTTGCCTCCTCTATCTGTCTGAACAGAGGTTCTCCTATTTTCTGGGAGACCTCATAGTTTTCTTTCTTGAAGCCATATGTACCTGCTATACCGCAACATTGTGAATCCAACATTATAAACTGTACTCCGGGTATCATCTTTACAAGAGACGTACTGTAAACGGTCCATCCCAATCGTTCCATATGACATGGTGTATGATAGCATACCCGTTTTTTGTAATCATCATGGAATGCAAGTTTGACTTCGCCAGATTCAACTAACTTATAAATAAAACGTGTAGCAAGAGAAAGGTTGTCCTGAGCCACTTTGTTATCTATATGAAGCAAATGGTCATATTCATTACGCATCATCAACGTACAAGATGTACTGGTTGTAATAATCGGACGTCCTTGCTTTACAGACTCTCTCATTGAAGCCATATTGATTTCTCCCTGTTTCTTTGCCTGCTCTATAAAGCCATTAGATACCAAGGGTACACCACAGCATTTTTCCTTATCCAGCAATTTTACGCCATATCCTATGGCATTCATCACCTTGACCAGGTCTTTTCCCAATTGGGGATAGTTATAATTGGCATAACAACCATGGAAATAGCTGACTTGCTTAGCATACTTATCCTGTTCGGCTGCAGCATGCTTTTTATACCATGTTTCAAATTTCTGAGAGGCATAAGCAGGAAACTTACGGCGCTTGTCAATCTTAACAGCGGTATTGAGCACCGCTTTGACAGGCGAAAGACCAGTTGCAAAATTAGCGACTGGTGCCATGAGTGTTGCCATTGAGCCTACCAAATCTGTATTGGCCAAAGTAAATTCACGCAAGCCGGGAGAATGTTTGGCATATTTGATACGCGCACTTTGAATGATATCTGCTATCTGAACACCCTCTGGGCATGCCACCTCACAGCGTTTACAGTTCAAGCACATCTTTAATGCTTTCTCGTCAAAGAATACAGCGTCTTTTATACGATAGCGTTCGCCATCAGGTCCTGCATGCTTCGGTCCCGGATAGAAAGGAGTTACTCCCGCAACAGGACAATACACTGTACATATAGAACACTTGAGACATTTCTCAAGATTATTTTCACTAATACTTAATAGTTGAAGATTCTCTGCCATGGTGATTACTTGTTTAATATGTTTTTAGCTACAGCCATAGCTGTGATTAAAGATACACCTGTGCCATCTGCCTGTCTGATAGAGTTGTGACCACTCAAGACAGAGCCCACAGCATATAGATTGTCAATAGTATTTTCCTCCTTCTGAGTCTTAAATTGACTGTCGGTTCTGACTCCATATGCCATATACGGCTGGGCCTTATACACGTTTTCATCAATCCATTCTGTTCTTTGGCTATCGGCATCAACATCCAAATCAAATATCGGTTCGTACACCTTTACATAGTTGGATTTCAGGCCTTCGCTTTGGAAAGATCCCGTTGCCAAGATATAATTGTCTGCAATCAGATTGTCATCAGTTAATGCTGATGTTGTCAAGGCAACGACCTTGTTATTTTCTATCACAGCTCCGGTTGCC
The DNA here is from genome assembly GCA_902773055.1 of uncultured Bacteroidales bacterium. Classification (GTDB taxonomy): domain Bacteria; phylum Bacteroidota; class Bacteroidia; order Bacteroidales; family Bacteroidaceae; genus UBA6382. Next base: position 13,283 of record CACYCZ010000116.1, on the reverse strand, counting down.
TTGTTCCCGAGCATGAACAGCCCACCTGACTTTTCAAAATAGCCACGGAGTAATTTCTGCATTCTAACTCCAGGTACCGACGGTGGTAATGTAGCGATGACATACATCGGCTTCTGAACCTTACTTCTTAGTATTGCTACATTCTGACTGTTGTTCAATCCAATAATTGCAGGCATGAGAACCACTTCCGCATCACTGCTGCAAGAATTTATCTTATCCGCTATTTCCTGTAAGGTTTCTTCCGTGCTCAAAATTTTTGAGATATTAGCCGAGCGCATTTCCGAAGGGCTGAGACGACGTTCTTTCAGAGCCGGGATAGACAATATCTTGGTCTCAACCTCAGCACCTGTCTTTCTCAATCCTTCTGCTACAAATTCCACGGGGAAATCCATGAAACCGGCGATATTGGCTACGATAATTTTTTTATACGGAAGAGCCTGTGCGGTTTCACTTGTAAAATAATCATCAAGTGTCAGCCATGTGGGTTTCATAATTCCCATAGGTGTAATACGGAAATGGTTTTTCCTTACATGGCCTTTTACCTTCAGTCCACTTTCGTTCAATATAGTTTCAGCCTCTGTGGCCAGCTGCTCTATGTTTTCTGCCCCAATCTTCGAATAAGGATGTGACGTTTCCAACTGGCCAATAGCCTCCAAGGGGTTATCAACCACGTTACCTGCAGCATCATAGCCCAGCAAGTCAAATGACCCGGAACTGAAATGCAACGTACTCTGTCCAGCCGCAACAATAGCTACTTTCTTACCAGCCTTAGCCAATGCTATACCGCATGTCAATCCGCTAAGACCACCACCTATTATTACACTATCAAATTTCATTGTCCAAGTCCTCCTTATTTAGAAAAATTATCCAAGCCGCAAAGGCCCTGATAAATATTAGACATCAATTGCGCTTCACTTAGGGTTGAACCCCATCCTACAGGATACATTCCTTTCCAACGCTCGTTCATGAAATCAGCCAAGTCGGCAGCAGATTCCGAAACACTTTTCTTGCATGTTTCACACAGCACTCCAGCCGCCCTTAAGGCACACAACTCACCCTGACATGTACCCATACCCACACGTGTACGACGTCTAAGTTGAGTCAGTGTGCTGACATGCTGGTTCTCTACAGCATATTTAATCTCGCCCACTGTAACTTCTTCACACTGACATACGAGAGCATTGTCAATCTCATCCTTGGAAACCACCTTAGAGGCATAAGTTCCATGACGACCTACGCGTGCATTGAAAGCATATACATGGCTCTTGGGTTCTTCTATAGGAGAAGTTTCGGCTCCGGGAAGCGGTGTCGTAGCAGTTTCACACTTCTTGTCTACATTCAGCTTCTTGCAAACCATATCTGTAGCGATTTCTGCCATCAAACGATATGTCATGAGCTTACCTCCAGTTATCGTGACAAATCCTGCCAGACCGTCGCGCGTCTCATGGTCAAGACATACGATACCACGGCTTATACTACGTCCTGAGGGGTCATTATCGCTTGCCACCAACGGGCGTACACCTGCGTAAGCCCTCAGTATGCGGGTGGTAGCCAATGCCGGGGCCAGCTGCGCCCCTTCGGTCAGAAGCACTTCCACTTCCTCCGGAGTCACACGCATATCATCAACTGTTTCTATAGGAACACGGTCTGATGTTGTTCCGATTACTGTAATAACATCGCCAGGCACAAGGATATCGGCATTCGCAGGCTTACGGCAACGATTGATAACCATATTATTGACTCTGTGACCGAACACCAACAGGGAACCCTTGGCCGGGAACATATTGACCGTTACACCTGCCATCTTGGCAATCAGGGTTCCCCATATTCCGGCAGCATTCACTGTTATTTCCGCACGGGCCTCCGACATTTCGCCTGTCTTGTTGTCACGAAGTTTGACACCTAATACGCGACCGTTCTCAATAATCAATTCTGTCACCTCATGGTAAGTCAGTATATCTGCACCGTGCAATTTGGCATCTGTCACATTGGCAATAGTCAGACGGAACGGATCAATAGAACCGTCCGGCACACGTACGGCACCTATCAGAGTAGGATTTACCGACGGCTCCAGCCTTTTGGCCTCCTCCGGGTCAATAATGTCAGCACGAATGCCTGCAGCCAGACATGACTCAACAAATTTAGCCTGATAGGCCAAATCATCTTCAGGAAGGGTGATAAACAGACCGTCATGCTCTTCCACACAATGCCGCGCAACCTTACGGAGTATCATGTTTTCCTCAATACATTCCGTTGCTGATTCTTTATCAGTCACAGCATATCGGGCACCACTATGAAGCAGACCATGATTGCGACCTGTAGCACCTGTCGTAAAATCATAGCGTTCAACCAGAAGCGTACTCAAACCACGCATAGCACAGTCGCGCGCTGTACCAACGCCCGTAGCACCGCCACCGATAATGATAACGTCATAATGTTTTTTTGCTATATTCGCATTCATTTTTATAAATAGTTGATTAATTCAATTGTTCAAACACACAAATTTACAAAAAAAACTGATAACTCAGTACTATAATTTACACTTTTTTGCGCAGTTCATCTATTTGTCAGAATATGCCTATATAACATCCCAGAATCCAGTTGCCTCCACATACTGTACGACGCGACACCTTACCCTCCCGCCAATACCCCTTTTCTGTCTGGCGAAGAATGAGAAAAAAAATTTGGATAAAGAAAAAATAAAATATTTCATCCGGAACATTTGTATATTCAAAAAATTATTGTAATTTTGCACTGCTTTTAGAAAAAGGGGCGTTTAGCTCAGCTGGTTTAGAGCATCTGCCTTACAAGCAGAGGGTCGGCGGTTCGAATCCGTCAACGCCCACTCCAAAATCTCAAAAGCACTCCCGCTATAGGGGCGTTTAGCTCAGCTGGTTTAGAGCATCTGCCTTACAAGCAGAGGGTCGGCGGTTCGAATCCGTCAACGCCCACAATAACAATAATCTTCTCAATAAATTTAACTTTAATCATAATTTTTTAATTTTTGAAGCAGAGTAGTCGTGAGGCCGTTCTGCTTTTTTTCTTTCTGTCCTATCAGGACAGGCTAGTGCAACTGCCCTGTGCACTATAGATTCAAGCCTGTCGGAGACAATTCCCAGACTTTATGAGGAGCCCTGCCACGGGCCCGTATACGGCATTGCGTATCACGGGTGAATTCATTAAGTTCATGAGATGCAAATGCCCGTGACACATTATTTATCATCACGTATTCATTCAAAGTAATGAAGCCATGTTTCCCGATGTAGCAAACAGCTCTTTCCCGGCGCTCCACTTTCGTATAGCACATTTTCCGAACCTTTTTCACTCCTCTCTCAGAGCGAGTCAGATCTGTTGCCCGACGCAACCTGTCAACATATTCCTTGGCAGGGCGGAAATTGAGTGTTTTTACCTCTACACGCCTATAAGGCATACCATCACTATCATTCTTCAATTCTGCCCCTTTGTCATCAGCAAACTGTAACGAGAGGGAAAAAGTACCCAACCCGTCAATCTTTATAGTATGGCCGTTGCTCAGCCAGTCCGTCGTTGCATCGAGCAATGTTTCAACAACTCCCCTTATTGCCGCAGGAGCAAAAGGAGAGCCTTTTTCACGAATATATTTCACCATATTGTCTAACGACATTTGCGAAAAAGTTTCCATCTTTGGATATACAATTCGCTTACCCACCTTCTTCAGGTCATTCATCTCTTTTAGAATGTAATTTGCCATAGTTCTTTTTTTATTTATAACGTGTACTTTTTTATGTTTTCAGCCGGTAAACATATGTTCACCATCGAAGAACATACATTCATCAACGGTAAACATATATTCCCCATTGGTAAACATAAAATTCCAAGCGCAAAAATAAAAAGCCGATAACGCCCCGACAAGCATTTCTCCCACTTCTTTACCTCACCGACGAGGAAAATCAAGCTATCTGCCAACAAAACAGACAATTAAATTTCAAGCGAAACGGGCCCTTGGATTTTCCAAGAGCCCGTTTCGTCAAAGAATTATCAAATGGAATGAAGATTACAATCCGAGCGAATCCCTGATATCCTTCATACGTTGTTCACATACTGCAAGCGCTTTATCGTAATCTGCAGGACTATCCATCGGAGCGGGTATTTCCATATAGAATTTAATCTTCGGTTCTGTTCCGGAAGGACGTACGCTGACTTTCGTTCCATCTTCAGAGAACCATTGCAGCACATTGCTCGGTTCCGGCATATTGAGTTTGCGTTTATTCCCACAAGCATCAGTTGCTTCCAGAAGCTTAAAATCCCGTATTTCTGCCACAGCACTTCCTGCCAGCTGCTTCGGAGGATTACTCCTAAACGCTTCCATCATGGCTTTAATCTCATCTGCACCACTCTTGCCAGGCTTAACCACATTGATGGCAAAATTACCGGTAAAGCCATATTCCATATAGATATCCATAAGAATGTCATAGAGGGTCTTACCTTGATCCTTAGCCCAGGCTGCTATCTCGCAAATCAGACAGATAGATGCCGGTGCGTCCTTGTCACGTACCTTGTCATATGGAAGGAAGCCGAAACTCTCCTCACCTCCTCCGATATACTTTTTCTTTCCTTCACGGACAGCTATTTCATGGGCAATCCATTTGAAACCTGTATAGCAGTCACACAACTCAACGTTGTATTTCTCGGCCATTTTAGCAACTGTCTCAGTAGTTACGATGGTCTTTACAAGGAAATCGGTTGGCCTCAACTGGCCCAAAGCAATCTTATTCTTAATAATATAGTAGATAAACAGCATGGTTGTCTGGTGGCCATTTATTATCTGCCATTCACCTTTAGGATTGCGACATACAATTGCCAGACGGTCAGCGTCAGGATCAGTCGCAACAACCAAGTCTGCATTCAGTTTGGTTCCCAATTTCATGCCGAGAGTCATAGCTTCCGCATTCTCAGGATTAGGAGAAACTACCGTGGGGAAATTGCCGTCTACAACCATCTGCTCAGGTACCACATTGATGTTCTGGAATCCCCAGCTACGCAAGCACAGCGGAACAATAACACGTCCTGTACCATGCATCGCACTGTATACGATGTTCAAGTCTTTATTGCGCAGGATGACATCCTGATCTATCATAGCATCCTTGACAGCTACCATATAGTTGTAATCCATCTCGCCACCGATGATCTGTATGAGGTCCCAATCAGGTTCGAACTTCACGTCCTCAATATCCACCTTGTTGACCTCATCAATGATACCCGTATCGTGAGGAGCCAATACCTGAGCCCCATCACTCCAATAAGCTTTATAGCCATTATACTCCTTGGGATTATGTGAAGCAGTCACGTTGACACCAGCAACAGCACCTAAATCACGGATTGCAAATGAAACCTCCGGTGTAGGGCGAAGTCCCTCAAACAGATAAGCCTTGATACCATTAGCACTGAATATTGCCGCCACACTCTCGGCAAACATACGGCCATTGTTGCGACAATCGTGGCATACTACCACGCTTTTACCACCTTGAGGGTAAATCTTGTTGATATAATTGGCAAAACCTTGAGTAGCCATACCGACAACATACTTATTCATGCGGTTAGTACCTGCCCCCATAATACCACGCAAACCACCCGTACCGAATTCCAATGTACGATAGAATGCATCTATCAGTTCAGTCTTGTCGGAATTATCAAGCATGGCTTTCACTTCCGCCTTGGTCTCAACATCATACAAAGGAGAATCCAACCATTTTTGTGCTACTTTCTCACATTGCGCTATAAGTTCTTTATTCTCGTTCATATTGTTTTGTTTAATTGTTCTTTATTAATAAATTACACTTTTTTATTTATTCTTTTCCAGAACACGGAACCGACTTCCCGTCTGTTCAATAATATGCGCCCTTGTCGAATCAGGATAGCCTACAGATTGTACACGTTCTCCAAGCCCGTCTACTGTACGGAGGAAGACACCATTATCATCAGGTTTGACAACAAGGTCATTGTATTTTACTATCAAATATTTACCCAGGTTTACCCATTGGCGGAGCATACCTTCTGCCGCAATACGAGAATACTGGGTGAGATATTTTACAGCAGAATTTTCATCTTCTTTATAACGCTTCAGAGCAGCCTCCTCAACACTTTTCTGCTTGTCAAAATAGTGCTTTTCCAGTTCATCACGTTTCTTTTCCAAATCAGGAAAAAGAAGACTGTAACGGGGATACACCATATTGGAAACCCAATTACATACCCAAAATGCGCTTTTAAAAGAAAAAGTAACATCATCGCCATATTTTTTAGTATAGCAGTCTGGTACCGAAGTTGCACAACAATATACAGGCGTATATGCTACCATCTTGGCGTCATCGTGACCGAACCAAAGCACTCCACCGATACAGTCTGGAAGAAAAGACCTCATCTGGGATACAAAGGTGAAAGATGTCTGCTGAGTACCGACAGGACGCTCATTGAAATACTTCACGCCCTTATACTCCCATGTCAGAGGGCGAGGACGATATGGCGAAAGATATGTTCCGGCACCAGGGTCCTTGGTCATATCCATCGGTGTACCCTCATATTGGTTACGCATGGCAGTTTCAACATCGTGCACACTTAATTTTGCCTTGGGACGGTAGTAAAGAGCCATTGGTTCTGCCTCTAAGTCTAACCCCATAGCATAATCCAGATATCTGTCCATATCATCTACCCATACATTATAAAAACTCCACACACGAGCCTCACATGCACGAGCCCCAGAGAAATCCAAAGGACAGTAAGTGTCGGCAAAATCAAAATCAACATCCTTACCACTGTAAAGCCCTTTCTTGCGTGCAAACGAAATAACATCCTTGGCATAAATGCAGTCTTTCTTATCATAATGCATGAATTTATGGATTCGACTTTGGTTCGCATGACCAGAAATACAGTCATCCGGTATTCTCACTGCAACCCACAAAGCCCCTTTAACACCAGGACCTTTGCCTATCATTTCCATAATCCACGCCTCATTGGGATCACATATTGAAAAAGACTCTCCTTCACTACAATAACCATATTCGGTCACCAAAGAGGTCATCACATCAATTGCCTCGCGGGCTGTTTTTGCACGTTGCAAAGTGATGTATATCAAACTGCCATAATCTATAATACCTGTCGTATCCTCCAATTCCTTGCGACCGCCAAAGGTAGTTTCCGCAATGGTCAGCTGATACTCATTCATATTTCCTACGACATTATATGTTACTGGTGCCTCAGCTATTTCGCCCAAGTACCTGTTGGTTTCCCAATCAAACACCTTGCGTTTTTCACCCTTCTTATGGACGGCAGCAGGAAAATGCTGCATCACACCATAACAGCCATAACTGTCAGCACTATAAGAAACCATAACGCTGCCGTCAACAGAGGCTTTTTTACCTACAATAAAATTAGTACATGCATGAGTTGAGACAAACATCCCAAACAAACAAACAACAAACAATAATTTTTTATTCATCTTCAACAGGCTTTGAATGACATATCCAGTCCCTTGACAGAATGGGTCAAGGCTCCAAAAGAAATAAAATCTACACCAGCCTTGGCGTATGGTATCATTGTTTCGAAGGTGATGCCACCGGATGATTCGGTCTCGCATTGATGACCTACTATTTCAACAGCCCTGCGGGTATCTTCAGGGGTGAAGTTATCAAACATAATGCGGTCTGGGCTTTCAGACAAAGCCTGTTGCAACTCCTCAAAGTTGCGCACCTCAACTTCTATTTTAAGATTTTTACCTTTTTCTTTGCAATACTGTCTGGCACGACTGACAGCATTATGAATCCCACCACAGAAATCCACATGATTATCTTTGAGCAGTATCATATCAAAGAGACCTATACGATGATTCAAGCCCCCGCCTATGCGGACTGCCTCCTTTTCAAGCATACGCATACCGGGAGTTGTCTTGCGCGTATCCAATACGCGAGTGTCAGTGCCAGCATCTATAAGAGCCTGCTGATAACGATGAGTCATAGTGGCTATACCACTCATACGTTGCATAATGTTCAACATCAGGCGCTCAGTCTGCAATAGGCTACGCGTCTTCCCGCTGACAATAAAGGGCACATCACCAGGTTTCACATGCTGCCCGTCATGAATATAGACTTCCATTGACAACGAAGCATCAAAACGTTGAAAAACCTTCTGGGCCACTGCTACACCAGCCAATATACCTTCTTCCTTTATCAGAAGCCGAGACCGCCCCATCATATTCTCCGGGATACAACACAACGTAGTATGATCCCCATCACCAATATCTTCTGCAAAAGCCAAATCTATCAATTTGTCTTCCAATTCATCTACTGTATACATATAATATATTCCATTTCCTTTATGGCGAGACAAAGATAAACTTTTCTTCTCAAAAGACAGCCAGAAGAATAGCCTAAATTATCGAAAAAGATTAATTTTGCAGTGAAATGAAAGTAACACTTCTACTCGTTGGCAAAACTGTGAACAAACACTTGGATGCACTGATTGAAGATTATGTCCAGCGAATCAGACATTATCTAGCTTTTGACGTAAAGATTATACCAGAGTTAAAATCTGCCAAGAACCTGAGCATAGAGCAACAAAAAGAGAAAGAAGGTGATCTCATTCTCATGCAACTCAAGTCAAATGACTATCTCATTTTATTGGATGAACGAGGCACTGAATTTCGCTCCGTGGATTTTGCATCTTTTCTCTCCAAGCAGTTTCTCGTTTCATCCAAACAAATCGTTTTCCTCATTGGTGGACCTTATGGGTTCAGTCCCAATGTATATAACAGATGCCAGAAAATGTTATCACTGTCACAAATGACATTTTCACATCAAATGATTCGTTTACTTTTCACAGAACAATTATACAGGGCTCTGAGCATTATGCACAATGAGCCGTACCATCACGAAGGTTAAAATATTATTATACATCATGATGAAATTTTGGATACTATTGCTCGGGAGCATCTTTTCTTGCTCTATTCTCTGTGCACAGACAATGAGTCCGATATACAAGAAATCAGACTCCGTCAAAGTTGAACAATATCTGAAAGAAGCAACCCGACTACCCAAGAAAACAAACAAAGTCATGTTTTTCGCCCGTAAGTTCATAGGGGTACCTTACGTGGCTTATACACTTGAAGTCAGCGACAACGAGCGTTTGGTCGTTAATCTTGATGAGTTGGACTGTACAACCTACGTAGATGTAGTCTGTGCTCTTACCCTGACATCTTGCGCAGGTAAGACGTCGTTTAAAGATTTTTGCTACTACCTTCAACGTCAACGGTATCCCCAAGGAATCATTACAAACTATACTTCACGCAACCACTATTTCTCCTCATGGATTCTCAACTGTGAGGAACTGGGATTTACCCATGAAATCACAAGTAATGATTGTCCAAAAGGCAAATCTCCTTTTACAGCGACACAAAGGTTGAATTGCACCTACATGACACAACATCCAGACAGATATAAAGCCCTTCAGGCGCATCCCGAATTTATCAAAGGCATCAAGACCGTTGAATCCAACCTTAACCGAATCACCGTTTCATATATCCCTAATAACAAATTAGGACAAAGTCAAAATGAGCTTAACTGCATAAAAACCGGTGATATCCTTGCCCTCGTTACAAGTAAAGAGGGACTTGATGTATCTCATCTTGGATTTGCCGTATGGCAAAACAACAAACTGCATCTACTCAACGCTTCAAGCCTGCACGGCAAAGTCTTAATTGACAAAGTTCCTCTGCAAAAATATAATATTGACAGGAAAACAAATCTGGGCACGCGCGTCATCAGAATCATTACGAAATAACAATAAAAATGCTTTACTGGATTATCATCAGCATCTGCATAGCCGAATTCATATATAGCAGCACCATACATTTTCTCAACAAGAAAGCAGCCCACCTACCCATCCCGAAAATCTTAAGCGACATATATGACGATGACACCTACAAGAAACAACAAAATTATCGACAGGAGCATGCTCACGTAAGCTACATCACAACATGCATAAACTCCGTCATCCAAATCTCGTTGTTTGCATTTGGAGGATTTGCCCTATTTGACACCTGGGGACAAAGTGTCAACAGCAATCCCATCGTAGTCGCATGGATATTCTTTGGACTGGTTTTTCTTTGTTCTTGGATACCAGAATTTCCATTTGGCTTATACAGTACCTTCGTCATTGAAGAAAAATATGGCTTCAATAGAACGACACTCAAGACTTATATCCTAGACATTCTGAAAAGCCTGATGCTTACAATTGTGATTGGTGGAGCCTTCATTGCTTTCTTCGTATGGATTTACCACCTCATCCCACATTATTTTTGGCTCTTAGCATGGGGCACCATAACAGTTTTTTCTCTATTCATGACATTTTTTTACTCTGATCTCATAGTACCTCTGTTCAACAAGCAGAAACCATTAGAAACTGGAGAACTGAGAGAAGCCATTGAAACTTTTGCCACAAAAGTCAATTTTAAGCTAAAAGATATTTATGTCATCGACGGTTCAAAGCGTTCTGCACATGCCAATGCCTACTTTACCGGATACGGCAGCCGCAAACGCATCGTACTTTACGATACCCTCATGGAGCAACTTAATACGGAGGAAATTGTAGGAGTCCTTGCACATGAAATAGGACACTACAAACATGGGCATATTTACCAAAGCATCATCACCGCTTCACTGACTAATCTACTGATGTTCTATGTATTCAGTCTATTTATGAATAACCAGAACATCGCAGAAGCAGCAGGTTGCACACAACCATCTTTTCACATTAATCTTATGATTTTCGGATTAATCTATGCACCTTTCAGTGAATTGTTATCAATTATCGATAATTTCATTTCACGCCGTAACGAATGGCAAGCCGATGAATATGCCAAAGCCAACGGAATGGGATATGCCGTCTCGTCGGCACTTAAGAAAATGTCCAAAAGGAGCCTTTCAAATCTTACCCCCCATCCCTTCACTGTCTTCGTAAAATATTCTCACCCCACGTTAAAAGAGCGTATAATACATTTGGAATAATATTCGTAACTTTGCGAAACGAATAACAATCTCAACTTCAGAGCAATTAAAGACATGGACATGAATCATATCAGAAATTTCTGTATAATAGCCCATATAGACCATGGCAAATCTACACTGGCAGACCGCCTGTTAGAATTTACCAAAACTATTTCCGTAACTGAAAACCAAATACTAGATGACATGGATCTGGAACGCGAGCGAGGCATTACCATCAAGAGTCACGCAATCCAGATGGAATACCAGTACCATGGTGAGACATATATCTTGAATCTTATCGACACTCCGGGACATGTGGATTTCTCCTATGAAGTCAGCCGTTCCATCGCCTCCTGCGAGGGTGCCTTACTACTGGTTGATGCCACGCAAGGTGTACAGGCACAAACCATCTCTAATCTATACATGGCTATTGAGCATGATTTAAATATCATTCCCGTCATCAACAAATGCGATATGATCAATGCCATGCCAGAGGAGGTTGAGGATGAGATTGTAGACCTTCTGGGGTGCAATCGCGAAGAAATTATCCGTGCATCAGGGAAAACCGGACAAGGCGTAGAAGATATTTTGAATGCCGTCGTGGAACATATCCCCCATCCAAAAGGTGACGAAAAGGCACCACTTCAGGCATTGATCTTTGATTCTGTTTTTAATCCCTTCCGCGGAATCATCGCATATTTTAAAATTGTCAACGGTGAAATACATAGCGGACAAGAAGTAAAATTCGTCAATACAGGCGGAACCTATATTGCCGATGAAATAGGTGTTCTCAAAATGGAACTTTCACCTCGGCAAAAACTATCATGTGGCAATGTCGGATATATTGTCAGCGGCATAAAGAAAGCTACAGAGGTTAAAGTAGGTGACACTATTACATCCGTAGCTACGCCGTGCACCACGGCCATTGCTGGTTTTGAAGAAGTAAAACCCATGGTCTTCGCAGGTATATACCCCATTGAGCCCGAGGATTTTGAAAATCTGCGCGCTTCACTGGAAAAATTACAGCTCAACGATGCATCCCTAAGTTTCACTGCGGAATCTTCCACAGCTCTTGGCTTTGGTTTCCGTTGCGGTTTTCTTGGTTTGCTACATATGGAAATTGTACAAGAACGGTTAGATCGTGAATTTAACATGGATGTCATTACAACTGTCCCCAACGTTTCATATAAAATACATACCAAGAAAGGCGAAATTATTGAAGTGCATAATCCGTCAGGTATGCCTGAACCCATTGAGATAGACTATATAGAAGAACCTATTATACGCTCAAGTATCATCACGTCAACAGATTTCATCGGCCCAATAATGACCCTTTGCTTATCAAAACGAGGCAACCTCATCAAACAAGAATTTGTTGCAGGCAATCGTGTTGAACTTATTTTTGACCTTCCACTTGGCGAAATCGTAATAGACTTCTATGACAAATTAAAAAGTATCTCTAAAGGATATGCCTCTTTCGACTATCACACCAATGGCTTCCAACGATCCAATCTCATAAAACTTGACATCTTATTAAATGGAAAACAAGTAGATGCCCTGTCAGTACTGACTCATGCCGACAATGCGGTTACATTTGGACGACAAATGTGTGAAAAACTTAAGAATCTCCTTCCACGCCAACAATATGACATCGCTATTCAAGCCGCTATCGGAACTAAGATAATTACCCGTGAAACTGTCAAGCAGGTGCGCAAGGATGTCACAGCTAAATGCTATGGTGGAGATATCACTCGTAAAAGAAAACTTCTTGAAAAACAAAAGAAAGGCAAAAAAAGGATGAAACAAATCGGCAATGTACAAGTGCCTCAAAAAGCTTTTCTTGAGGTACTAAAACTAGATTAAAACACATCTTCGCCATAGTACAATTCTGCTACTAATACAGATATTACATTCTTTATTTCAGCTCTTCCATCCTACAAGATTTCATCCTATCATCCGAGTGATAATTACATAAACAATTTAAAAGGCTACGATTAAATAGCATAGGCTAATAAGAACATAATACATTTGAGTCTGTCTATAGTAATTCCATCTACGAAGCTTCTGAGACAAGAAGGATACCTTACAAAAAAGAAGAATTCAACATAAACAAAAATATTGTTTTTTTTCACAATTTCTTTTGCCATATAAAAGAATTCTAGTAATTTTGCATTGCATTTGGGGAAGTGCTGTACGGCTAGCTCCCTTCGAATCCTCCAGGGCTTGACCGCAGCAAAGGTAGTTGGTTGTAGCAGCGCGATGCAGAGAGCT